>NZ_JBVMUY010000015.1:0-195237 GCF_055632325.1 Nocardiopsis sp. KDC1DS13DA1 | reverse complement strand
CGCGTGAGGATGTGGGTCAGGTGATCATCACGCGGGAGACGGTGATCGACAACGTGAACCCCACCATCGTCCCCAGGCGCCCGGACGGGCGGTCCGGGCGCCGCTCGGCCTGAGTCACCAGAGCGCGAGGACCCGGCAGGGGCCGCCCGAGGCGTCCTCGCCCGGGAACACGCCCACCACGATCGTCGCGCCGCTCGGCGGCAGCTGGTCCAGCCCGCGCAGGCACTCCAACCCCCATCGGTCGGCCCGCCCGACCACCTCGTGGGCCGGGTACTCGGTCGAGTTCCCCGGGTCGGTGCTCAGGGTGTCTACCCCGACCCCGGCGACGCCGCGCCGCGACACGAGGAACTCGCACGCCTCCGCGCCGAACCCGGGGAAGTGCCAGGTCCCGTCCTCGCCCACGCCCCGTACGGCCTCGTCGCCCCGGGGCCACCGGCTGTCCCAGCCGGAGTTCATCAGCACCGCCGCCCCGGACGGGACCGGCCCGTGGACCCGTTCGAAGGCCAGCACGTCGTCCACCGTCACCACCGTGTCGGGGTCCTCGGCCGCCCGGTCCCGGACGTCGATGACGACCGCGGGGACGACCAGTTCGTGCGGGAGGATCTCCGGGACGGTCCTGCCGCCGCCGATCACGTGTCCCGGCGCGTCCAGGTGGGTGCCGGTGTGCTCGGTGAGCGTCCACCGCTGCAGCCAGAAGCCGAACTCGCCCTCCGCCGGGGCCGGTCCGGTCGGCTCCCGGTGCGGCTTCTCGACGTCGAACGTGGGCATCGTCGGCGAGACCACGTGGCTCAGGTCGGCGACCCGTCGGTGTCCGCCCGGCCGGGAGCGGGGGGCTGCCGCGGGCGTCGGCGGCCCGTCCGCCGCCGCCTCCCCGGTCCGCGAGCGGACGGTCTCACCGGTTCCGTGCAGGCACATGTCTTCCCCCGTCTGTCCCGGCCACCGGCCCCGTGCCGGGTCGGCCCGGCCTCCACCCTGGCACAACGCGCCCGTACGACGCGCCCGTACGACGGGGCCGTACGACGGGGCCGGGGCCGACCCCCGTGAGGGGATCGGCCCCGGCCGAATCCGGTCCTGTCGGTCCGGTCACTAGCCGATGGACTCGGTCAGCCACTCGTCCATGTCCTCGAAGACGACCTCGGCGTTGCGCTCCAGGCCCATGTAGTGACCCGCGTCCGGCACGATCAGGGTGCGCACGTCGGGCGAACCGCCGTACAGGTCGGCCTGCAGCTGGATGTCCTGGATGCGGGCGTCCTGCTCACCGAAGACGATCTGCACCGGGACGTCGATCTCGTCCATGCGCATCAGGTCGACGTAGATGGCCGAGGTGATGGTGGACATGTCGTTGCACGGGTGCGCGTTCTGGAGCGGGGTGACGGCCTCCAGCATCTCCGGGGTGGCGTCGGCGAAGTTGCCGGTCAGGAACTCCTCGGTGCCGTTGTCGTAGTAGTTGTAGCCTTCGGGCAGCTCGGGGCGGGGATCGTCGAGCGCGGGGCTCATCCGCTGGAGGCACCCGCCGGTCGCGGCGATGAAGCGCTCGTCGGCCTCGGGGGTGAAGCCGAGGTCGCCCCAGCCGTGCACGGACAGCCCGTCCACGTTGCCGAACGAGATCGCGGCGATGTTGACGATCAGGCCGCCGTTGGACTGGCCGGCCAGGACGACCTTGTCGAACTCGGGGATGCCGCGGCCGGGGATCGCGCCGCGGTCGGCCGAGCGGTCGAGCTCGTAGTCGCCGTCGCGGAGCTGTTCGACGATCTGGTTGGTGATGTCGGCCTGGGCGCCGATACAGGTGTCGTAGCCGTTCGGGATCCCGCTCCCGTCGTAGCCGACCCGGTCGATGCTGACGGAGATGTGACCGCGCTCGGCCATCTCCTCGACGTGGTTGTAGCCCTCCATGTCCATGTTCCAGTACCACTCGCCACCGGCGATGCCGTGCTGGTACATGGTCACGGTGTGCTCGGTGGGACGGCCGCGGAAGGCGTCGGCGGGCGCGGTCAGGTGCCCGGCCACCTCGTAGGTCTCGCCGTCGGTGTTGCACTGCACGGCCGACCGGTTGACGTTCTCCACCTCGAAGGTGACGGGGAGCTGGATGACGTCCCCGCGGCCCTGGGCCGAGGCGTCCGGCTCGGCGACCGCCGAGCCCGCGGCGGGCACCACGACCAGCCCGAGAGCGGTCGTGGACGCGAAGATCGCCTTGTTGATCCGTCGCATGTTGGCCTTCCTCTTCCTAGTGAGAACTACGTGGTCCCGGAAGGGACTGGGGGTTGGCGTTGGTACGGGGCGGGCGCGGGGCCCGCGGGTGCTCAGCGGGCGTCCCCGGCCGGTTCGGAGCGCGGGGCGCCGGCGTCGTGGGTCTCGGTCTCCCCGGCGGTCTCGGCACCGTCGTCGGAGGGCTCGGGGCCGCGCAGCAGGGCGATGATCACGGGCACGCCCGCCAGGCAGACCGCGGCCAGGATCCAGAGCACGAACTGGAAGGCGTCGGTGTAGGCGGTGGCCAGGACACCGAACACCTCGGTCTCGTCGCCGGTGACCCTGGCCGCCGCTCCGGTGAGGTCGCCCTGGGCGACCCGGTTGGCCAGGGCGCCGATGTCGAGGCTGTCGTCGGAGGTCGCGTCGGGCAGCCGCTCGGTCAGGTTGCCCTGGGTCAGGCTGACGAGGAAGGCGCCCATACCCGCGACCGCGACGGCCTCGCTGGCCAGTCGCATGGTGTTGAACATCCCGGCCGCCATGCCGGCGCGGGCGGGTTCGACGGAGCTGACCGCGGCGCCGTCGATGATGCCGAAGGACACGCCGACGCCGCAGCCGATCACCACGAGCGGTCCGACCAGACCGAGCAGCGTGGTCTCGGGGCTGAGGGTGGTGAGCCAGGCCGCGCCGAGCCCGATGAGGAGCATGCTCAGCCCGAGCAGCCAGCCGACGGGCACGTACCGCAGCATCTGGCCCGCGAACAGCGGCAACCCCATGACCGGGACGGTCAGCAGCATCATCGTCAGACCGGAACCCTGCGGGGACATCCCGTTGACGCCGATGAAGTAGGAGGGCAGGAAGACCAGCAGGCACACGAAGCCGAAGGCGAGCAGGACCGGGACCAGGCACACCGCGATGAAGCGGGGCCTGGCGAGGAGGGACAGCTCGAACATCGGGCGCCGCTGCACCCGCTCGGCCACGACGAACGCGACCATGAGCGCCGCGGCGAGGGCGAAGCCGCCGAGCACCACCGGGTCGCCCCACCCGCGCTGGGGTCCCTCCACCACGCTGAGCGTCAGCAGGAACAGGCTGCTGGTGAAGGTGGTCGCACCCCACCAGTCCACGCGGGTGGCGTCGGGGTCGCGGGACTCGGGGAGCCTGGCCACGCCCACCAGGACGGCGATGGCGACGATCGCCTGGGCGACGAACACCCCGCGCCAGCCGAACGCGCCGACCAGGAGGCCGGCGGTCGAGGGACCGAGTGCCAGGCCCATGCCGAACGAGGCGCCGAGCATGCTGAAGGCGCGGGCCCGGGCGGCGGGGTCGGTGAACACCTGGGCCAGCAGGGCGGATCCGGCGGTCATCACCGCGGCGGCGCCGACACCGGCGGCACCGCGCAGGAGGTCGAGGACGACGATGTTGCTGATCAGTCCGCTGACCAGGGAGGACAGTGCGAAGAGGGAGAGGCCGAGCGTGAACATCAGGCGGCGGCCGAACAGGTCGGCCAGACCGCCGCTGGCCAGCATGAAGCTGGCGAACATCACGTTGTAGGCGTGCACGACCCATTGCAGCGGAGCGAGGTCCGCTCCCAGGTCGGTGCCGATGGAGGGGAGGGCGACCGACGATCCGGTGAGAGCCGCGGGCAGGAGCGCCGCGGCGACGCACACCAGGACCAGCGGCAGCCAGGACCGACCGATTCCCGTCGCCTGTGCGGTAGGGGGTCCGGACACGATGACGACTCCTTGTGGGGTTCCACGGGCAGGGATAACTGATATCGATCACTCGGAAGCATTCTGACTATAATCAGATATCTGATACTCCCGCAATCGCACGGGGCCCGATGGCGGCCAAGTGTGAGCCTTGACACGTTCCGGCGGGTCGCTGAGCGTGGTCGGCGGCCGTCCCGGCGGGGGTCGGGGTGGCGCTGAGGTGGGGGTTGGCGGGCCCGCGCGTTTCAGATTTTTTGAAATGGCGGAGAAGTGAGGTTAGACTAACCTTGGTTATCGCCGGGATCGTCCTGTTCTGTCTGCCGCGGCACCCCTGGGTTCCCTCACCCCCCGTGGCCTCCCGGGCACGAGGTGACCTCCTCCCCGTCACGAAGAAAGCAGCGTCAGCATGCACTCCACCCTCCGCCGTCTGGGCGGTATCGGAACGACCGCCCTCCTGGCCCTGGGCCTGGCCGCCTGTGGCGCCGAACCGGCGGCCCGGGACGAAGACGGCTCCGCCTCGGGGGACGGCGCCTTCCCCGTCACCATCGAGCACGCCCTCGGCTCGGCCGAGATCACCGGGGCGCCCGAGCGCGTGGTCACCCTCGGCCAGGGGTCTGCCGAGACCGCCATCGCCCTCGGCGTGACCCCCGTCGGTGTCGAGGGCTACGAGTGGGGCAGTGACGGGACCGGCTACCTGCCGTGGATCCACGAGGCCGTCACCGAGGCGGGCGACGAGCTGCCCACCCAGTTCACCGGGGCCGACGACATCGACTTCGAGGCCGTCATCGAGCTGGAGCCCGACGTCATCCTCGCCCCCTGGTCCGGGATCACCCAGGAGCAGTACGACATCCTCACCGACATCGCGCCCACGGTCGCCTACGCCGAGGAGGCGTGGAACGCGGAGTGGGACGAGCAGATCGAGGTCATCGGCACCGCCCTGGGCCGGCCCGAGGAGGCCGCCGGGCTGATCGAGGACATCGAGGGACGGTTCGCCGCGGTCGCCGAGGAACACCCCGAGTTCGAGGACCTCGTCTTCTCCTACGTCTACACCGACGGCCCCGGCACGCTCGGTGTGCTCATGCCCACCGAGCAGCGCGTGGCCATGGTCAGCAACATGGGGCTGACCGTCGACCCGGTCGTGGAGACCTTCCCCGAGACCGAGGGCACCGACTCGGCGCTCATCGGTCTGGAGAACGCCGACCAGCTCAGCGACAGCGACCTGATCTTCACCTTCTACACCGACGCCGAGACCCGCGCCGAGATCGAGGGGCAGGAGCTCTACGCGGCGATCCCCGCCATCGAGCGCGGCTCCGTGGTCGCCAGTGACGACACCTCCCTCGTCACCGCGTCCTCGATCATCAACCCCCTCACCGTCCCCTGGGTCATCGACCGCTACGTGCCCCTGATCCAGGAGGCCGCCCAGAGCGTCGACGGCTGACCCGCCCGGCGCACCGATCGTGAACACGCTCTCGGCACCGCCCCGCAGGGGGACCGCCCGCACCACCGTCGCCCTCGGCGCGGGTGCGGCGGCCCTGGCCGGGGCGGTCGTCCTCAGCCTCGTCCTCGGCGGGCGACCCACACCGCCCGCCGAGCTGTGGGCGGTCCTGAACGGCGAGGCGGACGACTTCACCGCCGCCGTGGTGGCCAACCGCGTTCCGCGCACCGTCGTGGGGGCGCTGGTCGGGGCCGCGCTGGCCCTGGCGGGCACCCTCATGCAGGGCGTCACCCGCAACCCGCTCGCCGATCCCGGCCTGCTCGGCGTCAACGCCGGTGCCGCGGCCGCCGTCGTCACCGCCACCGCCCTGTTCGGGTCCGTCTCGACCACCGGGGCCCTCTGGTGGGCGCTGCCCGGCGCGCTCCTGGCCGGGCTGACCGCCCACGCCGTGGGCAGCCGGGGCGGTGGCGGCGGGACGGCCCGGCTCCTCCTGGCCGGGGCGGTCGTCTCGGCCGTCCTGAACGCCTACGTCCAGGCGGTCTCGCTGAGCATGCCCGAGGTGTTCGACACCTACCGCTACTGGGTCGTGGGATCCCTGGCCGGACGGGACCTCGACGTCGCCCTGACGGTGCTCCCCGTCATCGCCGCGGCGACGGTCGTGGCCCTGCTCTCCGCCGGGGGGCTCAACGCCCTCGCCCTGGGAGAGGAGGCCGCCGTGTCCACCGGGGCCAACACCGTTGTGGTACGCGCCTGCGCCCTCGTCGCGGCCACCGTGCTCGCCGCCGCGGCGACCGCGGCCGTGGGCCCGATCGCGTTCGTGGGGCTGGCCGTACCGCACATCGTCCGCGGCCTGGTCGGCGTGGACTTCCGCCTCCAGGTGCCCTTCGCCCTGCTGGTCGGCCCCACCCTGCTGCTGCTCTCCGACGTCGTGGCCCGCACGGCCGCGCGGCCGATCGAGCTCATGGTCGGCGTGGTCACCGCGTTCGTCGGCGCCCCCGTGCTGCTGTACGTGGTGCGCCGGATGCGGGGGACGACGTGAGCCGGGCGGCGGGACGCCGCGCCGCGGGTCCCGTGCTGGGGGTCGGGCGCGTGATCGCCCTGCCGCTCCACCCCCGCGCCCTGCGGTGGGCGGTGCTGTACGTCCTCCTCCTGGCCGCGGTCGCCGCGCTCACGCTCACGCTCGGGCGCCTGGGCATCCCGCTCACCAGGGTGCCCGCGGTCGTCGCGGGGGCGGGAGAGGGCACCGAGACCTTCGTGCTGGAGCGGCTGCGCGGACCGCGGCTGGCCGTGGCCCTGGGCACCGGCGCCGCCCTGGGCGTCGCGGGCGCCCTGTTCCAGTCCGTCACCCGCAACCCGTTGGGCAGCCCCGACGTGATCGGGCTGGGCGCCGGGGCCGGGGCCGGAGCGGCCGTCGCGGCGCTGCTGCTGCCCGGTACCGTCCCCGTGCCCGTGGGCGCCCTGGCCGGATCGGCGCTGGCCATGGCGGCCGTGGCCCTGGCCACCGGCAGCGGGCTGCGCCACCCCGGCCGCCTCATCGTCGCGGGTGTGGGCGTGGCCGCCATGGCGCACGCCTTCACCCAGTACGTCGTCGCCGTCCTGGCCAGGGACCAGGCCTCCGTCCTGCACGCCTACCTCTACGGGAGCCTCGGGGCCCGGTCCTGGGACCACGCCGCCACCATCTGGCTGGTACTGGCCCTGGCCGTTCCGTTCGCGGTGGCCCTGGCCGGTCCGGTCACGGTCAACGAGATGGGCGACGAACTGGCCGAGTCCCTCGGCGCCCGGGCCGGAGGCACCCGCGCGGCGGCGATCACGCTGTCGGTGGTGCTGTCGGCCGCCGCGGTCAGCGTGGCGGGGCCGATCTCCTTCGTGTCCCTGACCGCACCGCAGATCGCGCGCCGGACCACAGGGGTCCCCGGCCCGAACCTGGCGGTGTCCGCGCTGGTCGGCGCGCTCCTGCTGGCCACGGCGGACCTGGTCGTGCAGCAGGCCCCGGCGGCGGACGGCCTGCCGGTCGGCATCCTGACCATGGCGCTGGGCGGCGTGTACCTCGGATATCTGTTGGTTCGTGAGTGGCGAAAGGGAGTCGTGTGAGCCAGGTCAACGATCCGGTGCTGGTCGCGGAGGGCCTCACCCTGGGGTACGGGGCCGACCCCGTCGTGCGCGACCTCGACCTGGAGGTGGCGGAGGGTGAGTTCACCGTCGTCGTGGGCCCCAACGGCTGCGGTAAGTCCACCCTGCTCAAGGCGCTGGGCCGGGTGAACCGGCCGGTGTCGGGCCGGGTGCTCCTGCACGGTCGCGACATCCGCGCCCAGCGCGCCAAGGCGGTCGCCCGACGTCTGGCGCTGCTGCCGCAGAGCCCCCTGGCGCCGGAGGGCATCACCGTCCGGGCCCTGGCCGCACGCGGACGCTTCCCGCACCACACCCTGCTGCGGCAGTGGAGCCCGCGCGACGAGGAGGCGGTCGACGGGGCGCTGGAGCTCACCGGCATGACCGACCTGGCCGGGGCCCACGTGGGGTCGCTGTCGGGCGGGCAGCGCCAGCGCGCCTGGGTGGCGATGGTCCTGGCCCAGGACACCGGTGTGCTGCTGCTGGACGAGCCGACCACCTACCTGGACATCGCGCACCAGTACGAACTGCTGGAGCTCTTCGCCGACCTGCACCGGAGGGGCCGCACCGTCGTGGCGGTCCTGCACGACCTGGCGCAGGCGGCCCGGTTCGCCACGCGGCTGGTGATGATGTCCGGCGGCCGGGTGGTGGCGGACGGCGCTCCGGAGGACGTGGTCACCGCGCCGCTGGTGCGGGAGGTCTTCGGCCTGCCCTGCGACGTGGTGCCGGACCCGCGGACGAGGACGCCGCTGGTCATCCCGCACGAGCGGTCCTGAGGGGTGCCGCGGTTCGGGCCGGTGCGGGTGGCGGACCCGACCCGCCCGCCCCGGCCGGGTTCAGCGGCCCCGTCGCGCCTTGTACTCCTCCCAGTGGGCCAGGAGGGTGTCGTGGTAGTCGTCGAGCCAGGTCATGTAGTCGTACATGTTGCGCAGGCGGTTGCGGGACGGGGCGCTCAGCCCGGGGAGCCGGTCGAGCGCGGACCCGGCCAGGTCGCGCTGCTGGCGCAGGTAGCCGCGCTCGTTGCGCAGGAACCCGCCCCACACGTCCTCGTCCATGGTGATCAGCCGCGAACGCCCGTCGGGCGCCTCGGTCAGGGTGACGAAGCCCAGGTCCGCCAGGCGGCGTACCGACTGTGAGACCGAACCGCGGCTGACCTGGGCGCCCTCGACGACCTCCTCGGCGGTGACCGCCTCGCGGTCGGCGACCAGGAGGTAGCCCACGATGCGCCCCTCGGCGCGGGGGCGTCCCTGCGACTGCCAGTACTCGGAGAAGCGCCGGACGAAGTCGGCCCTGAACTCCTGCTCCTCCCGTTCGCTCTCCGACATGCCGGCCAGCCTACCGTTCGCCGGGCGCGGCCGCCGCCGGGTCGGCCCGCAGTGAGTCCAGCATCCCCGACAGGACGGTCCACACGTCCTCCAGGTCGTGGTCGGTTCCGGACGAGGCCAGCCACAGGGCCGCCTCGTTCATCGCACCGGAGAGCAGGTGGGCGGTCGGGGCGATCGGCCGCGGACGCAGCAGGCCCGCGTCGGCCAGCTCGGTGAGCGCCTCGGCCAGGTGACGGGCGGACCCGGCCTCGTCCATGGCGCGCCAGGTGTCCCATCCCAGGAGCGCGGGGCCGTCCACGAGCATGATCCGCTGCACCCGGGGGTCCGTACTGGCGGTGAGGAATGCCCGGCACCCCGCGGTGAGTCGGCGCCAGGGATCGTCGTGGGCCTCGGCGGCCTCCGCCACCGCCGCGGCGACCTCCGCCTGGACCCTGTCCAGGACCGCGCGGAACAGGTCGGCCTTGCCGTCGAACTGGTGGTAGAGGGCGCCCTTGGTCACCGACGCCGCCGCCACGATCTGGGCCAGGCCCACCTCGGCGTATCCGTGTTCGGCGAACAGTCGGCGGGCGTGCCCGAGCAGTGCCCGCCGGGTCCGTTCGCGTTGGCGGGCACGGGCGGTCGCGGCCATCGGTTCCCCTCCCCGCTATTGACATACCTTTGGTACGCCAATAGCGTACCTTCACATACCGAGAGTATGTGAAAAGGGGTCGATCATGCGCCTGACCAGCTTCTATCCGGTGATCTGCACGTCCCGGATCGAGGAGACGCGTGCCTTCTACACGGAACTGTTCGACTTCGAGGTGACCTTCGCCGCCGACTGGTACGTGAGCCTGCGCCGCCCCGGCCCGCCCGCCCACGAGCTCGCCCTCCTGGACCACACCCACCCCACGCTGCCCGAGGCCCACCGAGCCCCCGTGCGCGGCCTGCTGCTCAACCTGGAGGTGGAGGACGTGGACGCGGAGTGGGAGCGGTTGGTCGAGCGGGGCGGTCTCACGCCGGAACTGTCCCTGCGCAGTGAGGAGTTCGGTCAGCGGCACTTCATCGTGGCCGATCCCGGCGGCGTCCTCGTCGACGTCATCACCCCGATCGAACCCTCGGCCGCGTTCGCCGACCGGTACACGGGCGGCTGAGGGGCGCGGACCAAGTACGCCGGAAAGCGGTAATGGGCTGATCAACGGCTCTGATCGCGTCCGCGTTGGCGGGGTCTGCTCATGGTCGGTTGCGATTCGGTGAAGTGCAGGGAACACCCCGGTTGACTGTCGCTGCCGTATGCGGCGTTCGCGATGGTGCTCGTACCGAAGTGCCACCAGAAGATGGCGCGCATTCCCTCTTGGAAGGAGATCCCGCCGAGGTGGTCGACCATGTGCGGCGCTGCCTGGACCTGGACGCGGCCACCGCGCTGGAGACCGGGTACGCCGACAACACCGACCTGTCCATCGACGACGGGGTGCCCAGGCTGCGCTCGCGGCGCGGTTCGGCCGCCCCGCAGGCGGTGGAGAGGCCGACCGCGGCGATCGAGGCGCCTCTGCCGGAAAGGTCCCTGTTGAAGATCGTGGCGCGCACCGCCTACTGGCTGGGCTGGCACCACTGCTTCGGCCCCGCTTCGGGGGCCGACCCCAAGATCCGCGACACGTTGGGCCGGTATGCGCTGGCGGTGTTCACCGGCGGCATCGACATCGGCCCGACCGAGGCCGCCCGCCACATCGCCGGGATCACCGCGAGGGAGCTGTCGATCGTGCGCAACCGCCACATCGACATCGCCAAGTTCAACGCCGCGATCGCGGTGGTGGTCAACGCCTTCACCGACCTGGACGTGTTCCGCGCGTGGGGTGACGGGACCTCTGTGGCCGCCGACGGCGCGCAGGTGGCCACCTACGTCGACAACCTGCTGGCCGAGACCTCGATCCGCTACGGCGGGGTGGGCGGGATCGCCTACCACCACGTCTCCGACACCTACGTCGCGTTGTTCTCCCGGTTCATCCCGTTCGGGGTGTGGGGGAGGTCCACCTGATCGAGGGGCTGCTGGAGAACACCTCCGAAGCACGGACGAGCTGCGGGGCCGCAACGTCATCGACTTCAAGCTGATCGAGCGGCACTGGCGCGACCTGATGCAGGTCGCCGTCTCCATTTTTGAAGGATCCGCACGGCCCGGCCGCGCCGCCCACTACGACCGGCGCCGCGAGGCCGGAGACCGCCACGCCAGTGCCTTGCGCAACCTCTTCAACCGGTTCCTGGGTTGCCGGTTCCACTGCCTCCAGCACGGCGTCCCCTGCGACGAGAACACCGCCTTCCCGAACCCACGCGAACCCGAGCTGCGGGCCGTGGCTTGACACCTTGCACCCATCGGATGTCTTTCCGGCTTATCTTGTCCGCTCCCTGGGCCGAGGCGGTCACTGCGACCGTCATCCGCCGTCGGTCACCACCCCGGTGATGAGATCACGGACAAGGGCCGTCGCCTGAGCGCGGGCCTGGTCAGGCTCGGCGGCTTCGGCGATCGTGACGGACAGATCGGTGAGCGCGCCGTAGAACGCCCTGGCGACCAGGTCGGCGGGGTGCGGCCGTAGGCGGCCGGCGTCGAGGGCGGCGTTCACGATGTCGAGGACCAGGCCGCCGAGATGGCGCTGATCCAGTTCGCGCCACCGCTGCCAGCCCAGCGCGATCGGCCCTTGCTGGAGCACGATGTGCCGATAGGGGTGTTCGGCGCAGACGTCGAGGAACTCGGCGACCGCGCGGTAGGCGCGCTCGCGCGGATCGGACACGGGGGCGATCGCCGTCCGGATGCGCTCGGTGGCCTGCCGTTCCAGCTCTTCGAAGGCAGCCTCGAAGAGTCCGGGCTTGCCGTTGAAGTGGTGGTAGAGCGCACCGCGGGTCAGCCCGGCCGCGTGTACCAGCTCCTGCGCGGAGACGCTCGCGTAGTCCCGGTCGGCGAAGAGACGCAGCCCCGTGTCGAGCAGGACACGGCGGGTGTTCTCCGCATATTTCTCTCGCAGCGTTTCCATGCATCATGGATATCACATACACTCTGCATGTCAGATGCATTCCGTATGAACGGTGGGTGTGGTGGAGAAGTCAGTGGACGCCGTGATCATCGGAGCCGGAGTGGCGGGCCTGGTGGCAGCCCGCGACCTCGCGCGGGACGGCGCGGACGTACTGGTCCTGGAGGCACGCGACCGCGTCGGCGGCCGACTCCTCAACGGAGAGCTGCCCGGCGGCACCCCCATCGAGGTGGGCGGCCAGTGGGTCGGCCCGACCCAGCACCACGCCATGGAGCTGATCAGGGAACTGGGCCTGCGCACCTACCCCACCTACGGCGAGGGCGAGCACATCGCCGAGATCGGCACCACCCGCTGCCAGTACACCGGGCGGATCCCCAAACTGAACCCGATGGTGCTGGCCGACATCGGACAGGCCCAATACCGCCTGGACCGACTCGCACGCCAGGTCGCCGCGGCCGACCCCTGGAAGGCGCCCCGAGCCGAGGAGCTGGACCGCCAGACGTTCGACACCTGGCTGCGCCGGAACGCCCACACCGCGGGAGGCCGGGACTTCTTCCGGCTCATCGTCGAAGCGGTCTTCTCCGCCGAACCCGAGGACATGTCCGCGCTCTGGACCACCTTCTACATCGGTGCCGCGGGTGGCCTCGACCCGCTGATCAACGTCGCCGGAGGGGCCCAGCAGGACCGTGTGGTCGGCGGAACCCAGCGCATCGCGCTGGATCTGGCCGAGCAGCTCGGCGACCGGGTCGTCCTCGACGCACCCGTCACCGACATCGACTGGCGGCCCTCAGCGGTCTCGGGCGTGCGCGTCACCACGCGCAGCGGCCTGACCGTTCGCGCCCAGCGGGCCGTGGTCGCCGTGCCGCCGCCGCTCGCCGCCCGCATCCGCTTCACCCCGGGCCTTCCGGGCGACCGAGACCAGCTCGTCCAGCGCATGCCGATGGGCCGGGTCATCAAGGTCAACGTCGCCTACTCCGAGCCGTTCTGGCGCCACGCGGGCCTCAGCGGCCAGGCCAACAGCACCCACCGCCCCTTCGGCACCGTCCTGGACAACACCCCCCACGGGGGCTCGCCCGGCGTGCTCGTCGGCTTCCTCGAAGGCCGCCACGCCGACACCGGTTCACGCATGGACGCCCACGAGCGCCGCGCCCAGGTGATCAACGACCTCGTCGGCTACTTCGGCCCCCGCGCCCGCGACCCCATCGCCTACATCGAACGTGACTGGGCGGAGGAGGAGTACAGCCGCGGATGCTACGGCGCGTTCGCCGTGCCCGCTACCCTCACCCGTTTCGGTCCGGCCCTGCGCGGGCCGGTCGGTCCCGTGCACTGGGCCGGCACCGAGACCGCCACCAGGTGGGCGGGCTACATCGACGGCGCCGCCGAATCCGGCCACCGCGTCGCCGACGAGATCCTCCCCGAGCTCTCCTGACCCGGCCACACGTGAGCGAGGCCCCACGATGAACACCACACCCGTCCCCGCCATCGACGCCCTCGTCGAGCGGCTCGCCCGCGGCGAACGCGCCTGGGCCCGTAGGTCCCTGTCCGAACGGCGCGCGCTGCTCCTCGACATGGCGGCCGCCACCGCGAACGCGGCCGACGAGTGGGTCCGTGCCGCGGCCGGGACCAAGCAACTGAACCCTGCCTCTCCCCTGGTCGGCGAGGAATGGCTGAGCGGCCCCTACGCGGTGCTCACCTACCTCCAGGCGCTACAGGAGACCCTGCGCCGCCTGGTCGAGGGAACCGACATCCTGGCCGACACCCGGATCAGCAGAGCCCCTGGCGGCCGACTCGCCATCCAGGTCCTTCCCTACGACACCTACGACCGGCTGCTCCTCAACGGCTTCCACGCGAAGGTCTGGACCATCCCCGGCATCACCGAGGAGGAGTTGCGGTCCACGGTCGGCCTCGCCCAGAGAACACCGCACCGGACCAGGGGCGTGGCCCTGGTCCTGGGCGCCGGCAACGTCTTCTCCATCCCGCCCCTGGACGTGCTCTACCAGTTGTACGCCGAGAACCGCACCGCAGTCCTCAAGCTGAACCCCACCACGGACCCGCTGGCCGACGTCTACCGGGCGATCTTCCGACCGTTCACCGACCGAGGTCTGGTCGAGATCGTCACCGGCGGGCCCGAAACGGGCGCGGCCCTCGCGCATCACCCGGGGATCACCGCCGCGCACATGACCGGGAGCGAAGCCACCCACGACGCCGTGGTCTGGGGGGCCGGCGAGGAGGCGAACGCCGCCAAGGCGTCGGGTACACCCAAGCTGGCCAAGCCCATGACCAGCGAACTCGGTGGCGTCTGCCCGATCATCGTCCTGCCAGGACAGTGGTCCCAGCAGGACCTGCGCTACCAGGCCGAGCACGTCGCCACCATGCGCCTGCACAACAGCGGCAGCAACTGCGTCGCCGGCCAAATCCTCATCCTCAGCTCCGACTGGCCGCAGAAGAACGCGTTCCTCACCGCGCTCCGCCGGGCCCTGGCCACCGCACCACAACGCCAGGCCTGGTACCCCGGCTGCGAAGCCCGCGTCCAGGACGCACGCAGCCTCCACCCCGACGCGGAGAAGCCCGGCGGTACCCCGGAACGCACCCTCATCACCGGACTGGACCTCGCGGACCCGAACGAGTCCGCCTTCTCCACCGAGTACTTCGCGCCGGTCCTCGGCGTCGCCCAACTACCCGGCACCGGAACCCGGTTCCTCGACGCCGCGATCGCCGCTGCCAACGACCGGCTCCACGGCACCCTCGGAGCCAATCTCATCGCCCACCCCGACACCATCAAAGCCGTCGGCCACCGCCTCCCCGGCGCGATCGCCGACCTGCGCTACGGCACCATCGCCGTCAACGCCTGGACCGGCGTCGGCTACGCCACCCCGCGTGCCACCTGGGGCGCCTTCCCCGGACACACCTTGGAGGACGTGCAAAGCGGTATCGGCGTGGTCCACAACGCCCTGCTGCTGGACCACACTGAGCGCACCGTGGTGACCGGCCCCTTCCGGCCCGCACCACGATCCGTCCTGCACGGCTTTATGTCCTTGTCACCGAAGCCGCCGTGGTTCGTCACCAACACCACTGCCGCCCGCACCGGTCGGCTCCTCACCGAGTTCGCCGCACACCCCCGATGGCAGTCACTGCCCGCGATCCTCGCCTGCGCCCTCCGCGGCTGACGCCGCGGCCGCGCTGTGAACCCGGTCACCGCGGCGCAGGGTGAGTACTCGTTGCGGACCCGCGCCCCCGAGGCCGAGCGGCGACCACCGGGAGGGACAATGGCACCCGCGGAGCCGTTGACGGAGGAGGACGGGACATGCGGTTGGCCGAGGCCTCATACCTGGCGGAACGGGCGCACGCGGGCCAGACCGACAAGGCCGGGCGGCCCTACGTCGAGCACGTGTTCGCCGTGCGCGACCTGCTCGCGGAGCACGGGGAGCACGCCCAGATGGCCGGGGTCCTGCACGACGTGCTGGAGGACACCCCGCTGACCGCCGACGACCTGCGCGGGCACGGCGTCCCCGAGGAGGTCGTGCGCGCCGTGGAGGCGGTGACGCGCGGGCCGGGGGAGTCCTACGACGACCTCGTGCGCCGGGCGGCCGCCGACCCCCTGGGGCGGCTCGTCAAACTGGCCGACAACGCCCACAACTCCGACGAGGACCGCCTGGCCGCGCTCCCGCCCGGCCGGGCCCGGCGCCTGCGCGCCAAGTACGCCCGGGCCCGGGAGCTCCTGCGCGGCTGAGCCCCGCGGCGGGCGTGCGTCGGTGCGCACGGCAGGTACCATCCGGTCGGTATGCTGTCCTGATCGGTTGCGGTTCGCCCCCGGGACGGGGGCGCGAGGTGAGGCTGGACATGGCGCGAGTACAGCGAACGGTCGGAACGGACCCCGGACGCGGGGCCGTGCCCGAGCGCCTGCTCGGGGCGGCGACGCGGTTGTTCGCCGAACGGGGTTTCGAGGGGACGTCGGTCCAGGAGATCGTCACCGCCGCCGGGGTCACCAAGGGCGCGATGTACCACTACTTCGGCTCCAAGGACGACCTGCTCTACGAGGTCTACGCGCGCGTGCTGCGGATGCAGACCGAGCACCTGCTCAGGATCGCCGCCAAGGACGCCCCGGTCGCCGAGCGCGTGCGCGAGGCGGCGGCCGACGTCATCGTCACCAGTGTCGCCAACCTCGACGACACGGTGATCTTCTTCCGCTCCATGCACCAGTTGGACCAGGACAAGCAGCGGACCGTGCGCGCCGAGCGGCGCCGCTACCACGAGCACTTCCGCGACCTCGTCCAGCAGGGGCAGCGCGAGGGCGTCTTCCGCGACGACGTGCCCGCCGACCTGGTCGTCGACTACTTCTTCGGCTCGGTGCACCACCTGGGCACCTGGTACCGCAAGGAGGGCACCCTGTCCGGGGAGGACGTCGGCCGGTACTTCGCCGACATGCTCATCAGCGGCCTGCGGCCGGTGGGGTAGGGAGTACCGCGCCGGAGGCGTCGGTTGAGGGCGCCCGCCCCACCGCGGAGCAGCCCCCGGGCGGTGGCGGGTGACGGGCGGGGCCGCGCACCCGGACGCCCGGGTGCGCGGCCCCGTCGGGAACGGAGCGCGCGGGCGCGCCCCGCACCCGTCAGCGGTACCGGGCCAGTTCGGCGCGGGCCAGCGACCGCAGGTGCACCTCGTCGGGGCCGTCCGCGAACCGCAGTGAGCGGGCGCCCGCCATCCATCCGGCCAACGGCAGGTCCTGGCTGACGCCCGCCGCTCCGTGCGCCTGGATGGCGCGGTCCAGGACCCACTCCACCGTGCGCGGCGTGGCGATCTTGATCGCCTGGATCTCCGTGTGGGCGCCCCGGTTGCCGACCGTGTCCATCAGGTAGGCGGTCTTGAGTACCAGCAGCCGCAGCTGCTCGATGCGCACCCGCGACTCGGCGATCCACTCGCGCACCACGCCCTGGTCGGCCAGGGGGCGTCCGAACGCCACCCGGTCCAGCACCCGGCGGCAGGTCAGCTCCAGTGCCCGCTCGGCCATGCCGATCAGGCGCATGCAGTGGTGGATGCGCCCGGGCCCCAGGCGGGCCTGGGCGATGGCGAACCCCTCGCCCTCCCCGCCGATGAGGTGGTCGGCGGGCACCCGCACGTCCTCGAACACGACCTCGGCGTGGCCGCCGTGGTCGCCGTCGTCGTAGCCGTACACGCTCATCCCCCGCCGGACGGTCACCCCGGGGGTGTCGCGCGGCACGAGCACCATGCTCTGCTGCCGGTGGCGCTCGGCGTCCGGGTCGGTCTTGCCCATGACGATGAGAACCGCGCAGTCCGGGTTGAGCGCCCCGGTGATGTACCACTTGCGGCCGTTGACGACGTAGGAGTCGCCGTCGCGGGTGATGGTGGTGGCGATGTTGGTGGCGTCGGAGGAGGCCACGTCCGGCTCGGTCATCGCGAAGGCCGAGCGGATCCGCGCCTCCAGCAGCGGCTCCAGCCAGCGCCGCTTCTGTTCCTCGGTGCCGAACATCGCCAGCACCTCCATGTTCCCGGTGTCGGGGGCGGCGCAGTTGAGCGCGGCGGGCGCCAGCCTGGGACTGCGGCCGGTGATCTCCGCCAGCGGCGCGTAGGTGAGGTTGGGCACGCCCCCGTGCTCGGGGTGCCCCGCCAGGAAGAGGTTCCACAGCCCCTCCTCGCGCGCCTTCTCCTGGAGGTCCCGGACCACCGGTGCGGTCGACCACGGGTCGTCGCGCTCGGCGAGCTGGGCCTCCAGCACGGCCTCGGCGGGGTAGACGTGCTCGTCCATGAAGGCGAGCAGCCGCGCACGCAGCTCCTCGGTCTCCTCGTCGAAGGTGAAGTCCATCAGTCCTCCTTCAGAGTGGCGTGGGCGCGCTCGACCAGCGGCGCCACCATCGCACCGATCCGCTCGAAGCCCGCCCCGACGGTGAGTCCCCGGCTGTGCCGCAGGTGGATGCCCTCGGCGATCACCGCGAGCTTGAAGCAGCCGAAGGCCACGTACCAGGCGAGCCGGGACACGTCGCGGCCGGTGGCCGCCGTGTACAGCTCCACCAGCTCCGCCGAGGTCGGAAAGCCCTCGGCGGAGGTCGCGGGCGCGGAGTCGCCGCCCACGTCGGTCGCCTGCTCCCGGTAGACGAGCATGAGCCCCAGGTCCACGAGAGGGTCGCCGAGGGTGGCCATCTCCCAGTCCAGGACGGCCGTGAGCCTTCCGTCGGGGGTGACCAGGACGTTGTCGAGCCGGTAGTCGCCGTGCACGATCGCGGGGGCCGACTGCTCGGGGACCGTCCCGGCGAGCCGGTCGCGCAGCTCGTCGATCCCGGGGATGTCCCGGCTGCGTGAGGCGTCCAGCTGCTTGCCCCACCGGCGCACCTGGCGCTCCAGGAAGCCCTCGGGCCGGCCGAAGTCCCCCAGCCCGACCTCCTCGGGCACCACCGCGTGCAGCGCGCCCAGCGTCCCGATCAGGGACTCGGCCACGGCGCGGGTCCCCTCGGGGCCCAGCACCGCGATCTCGTCGCGGGTGCGGAAGGGGGTGCCCGCCACGTGCTCCATGACGTAGAAGGACGCCCCGAGCACGTCGGGGTCCTCGCACAGGGCGTGGGTGCGCGGTACCGGGACGGCGGTGTCGCGCAGCGCGGTCATCACCCGGTACTCGCGCGCCATGTCGTGCGCGGTGGCCAGAACGTGCCCGAGCGGCGGTCGGCGCACCACCCAGCTGCCCGCGCCGTCGGTGACGACGTAGGTGAGATTGGACTTGCCGCCCGTGATGACGCGGCCCTCCAGCGGGCCCGAGGCCAGCCCTGGTACGGCGCGGTCCAGGTAGGCGCGCAGCCGCTCCGGGTCCAGCCCCGGAAGTTCCTCGGTCATGCCTCTCCCTCTCCGGTGAACACCTTCGACCTCAGGTGCCGCATCGCCGACAGCCAACCGTCGGTGTCGGCCGCCCGGGCCGCGTAGTAGCGGGCGACCTCCGGGTGCGGGAGGATGAGGAAGCGTCCGTCCGCGAGCCCCGCCATGACCGTGTCGGCGGCCTCCTCGGGGGTGATCGCGTCGCCCTCCATCAGGGCCTTGCCGGTGTCCCCGCTGGCCTCCAGCATCGCGGTGCGCACCCCCATCGGGCACACGCACTGCACGGTGACGCCGCGGTCCCCGTAGGTCGCCGACATCCACTCGCCGAAGGCCAGGGCGGCGTGCTTGGTCACCGAGTAGGGTGCGCTGCTGAGCATGGTCAGCAGGCCGGCGGCCGAGACGGTGGACACGAACCTGCCGTGGCCGCGCTCCAGCCAGCCCGGCAGCAGTTCGCGCGCGGCGCGTACGTGCGCCATCACGTTGACCTGCCAGGACAGTTCCCAGTCCGACTCCGGGGACTCGGGTCCGAACCCGGTGCCCACACCGGCGTTGGCGACGTAGAGGTCGATCGCGCCCAGGTGGGCACCCGCCTCGGCGATCAGGGAGGTGACGCCCTCCTCGCCCGCGGCGTCGCCGGGCACGGCGACCCCGCCGATCTCGGCGGCCACGGCCTCGGCCGCGGCGGCGTCCAGGTCGTTGACGACCACGCGCGCCCCGGCCGCGGCCAGGCGCCGCGCGAGCGCCGCGCCGATCCCGTTGCCCGCGCCCGTGACGACCGTCCCGCGTCCGCTCAGCTCCATGTCAGAACCCTCCGGTGAGCGTGACGCCGCCGTCCAGGACCAGGGTGCGCCCGGTGACCCAGGCGGCGTCCTCGGACAGTAGGAAGGCGACGGCTCCGGCCACGTCCTCGGGAGCGCCGAGGCGGCCGAGCGGGTAGGCGGCGGAGACCTGCTCCTCCCGGCCCTCGTACAGGGCGGAGGCGAACTTCGTCTTGACCACGGCCGGAGCGACCCCGTTGACGCGTACGTCCGGGGCGAGCTCCACGGCCAGTTCGGTGGTGATGTGGCTGAGCATCGCCTTGGTGGCGCCGTAGAAACCGATGCCGGGCGCGGGCTTGGTCCCGGCGACGGAGGAGACGTTGACGACCGCACCGCCGTGCTCGCCCATCCACGCCTTGTGCGCCCGCTGGACCCAGCCGATCGCCGACAGGACGTTGACCTCGACCATCTTGCGCGCCGCGGCCGGGTCGAGGTCGATCATGCGGCCGAAGACCGGGTTGATGCCGGTGTTGTTGACCAGCAGGTCCACACTGCCGAAGGCCTCCAGGGCGGCCGCGATCGCGGCGTCCTGGTGCTCGGGGTCGTCGGCCTTGCCTGGCACGGCGATGGCGTGGTCGGGTCCGCCCAGGGAGCGGACGGCCTCGTCCAGTGCCTCGGCCCCGCGCGCGGTCACGCACACCCGGGCGCCCTCGTCGACGAGCCGCTGGGCGATGGCCAGGCCGATACCGCGGCTGGCGCCGGTCACGACGGCGGTCCGTCCACTGAACCGGGAAGTCATCTTGATCTCCTTAAACCGACTGGTCGGTATGCATGGAGGGACTCTACGTGGACCCGTGGGCGCGCCGCAAGGGGCGACCGGCGGTGCGGGGCGACAATGGCGCCGGGCGACAATGGCACCGGGCCGTATCCGGCCCGGAACACGAACACGAACGCGGAAACGGGGCTCCCATGCCGACCGAGGTGACCGACGCGCCGGACCAACGCCGCTACGAGATCAGGGCCGACGGGGAGGTGGCGGGGTTCTCCGAGTACGTCCTCACGGGTGATCTGGTCACCTTCACGCACACCGAGATCGACCCGGCCTTCGAGGGGCGCGGGTTGGGCGGGACGCTCGTCCGCGGGGCGCTGGACGACGTGCGCTCGCGCGGGCTGTCGGTCCTGCCGCTGTGCCCCTTCGTCAAGAGCTGGATCGCCCGCCACCGCGAGTACGCGGACCTGGTCTACGGGGCCCCGGCGGAGAGGGGGGAGAGGTGACCGACTACGGACGCGGCGTCTCCTTCGGTGTCTTTCCCTCGCCCGACGCCGACGACCTGTCGACCCTGTGGGCGGTCGTGGCCGCGGCCGAGCACGGCGGGCTGGAGTTCGCGGGCATCCAGGACCATCCCTACCAGCGCGCGCACCTGGACACCTGGATCCTCATGGCCACCGTGCTGGCCCGCACCGAGCGGTTGCGGGTCCTCCCCGACGTGGCCAACCTGCCCCTGCGCCCGCCCGCGATCATCGCCAAGTCCGCGGCCAGCCTGGACGTGCTCTCCGGGGGGCGCTTCGAGTTGGGGCTCGGCGCGGGCGCGTTCTGGGCGGAGGTGGAGTCCATGGGCGGCGGTCGGCGGTCGCCGCGCGAGGCCGCCGACGCCCTGCTGGAGGCGGTCGAGGTGATCCGGATGCTGTGGTCGGGTGAACGGTCGGTGCGCTTCGAGGGGGAGCACTACCGGCTGTCCGGGGTGCGGCCGGGGCCCGCGCCCGTCCACGACATCGGGATCTGGTGGGGCGTCCTGGGTCCGCGGCTGCTGCGTGAGCTGGGCCGGGTGGCCGACGGATGGCTGCCCTCCAGCGGCTTCGCCCGACCCGACCAGCTCGCGGACATGCACGCGCGGATCGACGCGGGCGCCGCCGAGGCCGGTCGTGACCCGGCGTCGATCCGCCGGGCCTACAACGTGTGGGGGACCATCACGGACGGCCCCTCCAGGGGGTTCCTGGAGGGGCCGGTGGACCAGTGGGTCGACGAGCTCACCGAACTGGTGGTCGAGTACGGCATGGACACGTTCCTGTTCGGGCCGGCGGCGGATCCGGTCGCCCAGGTGGGGCGGTTCGCCGCCGAGGTGGTCCCGGCCGTCCGCGAGGCCGTGCGGGCCGAGCGGGGGTGACCGGGGCGGGATCGCCGACCCGCTCCCGGAGGGCTACTTCGACGGGTCCAGGGTGAGCTTGCCGACGGTGCCGCGCGACCGCAGCGCCTCGTGCGCGAGGCGCGCCTCGGAGAGCGGGTAGGTCCCGCCGAGGACCGGCCGGAGACGGCCGTCGGCCACCATCGCGAACATCTCCGTCATCGCCTGGCCGACCACGTCGCCGGGCAGGGACCAGGCGTGCGGGAGCCACATACCGCTCACGGTGGTGGAGAAACGCATGAGGTTGGGCAGCTTCACGGCCTTGGGCTCCTCACGCGAGGCCATGCCGTAGAAGGCGAGGCGGCCGAACGGGGCCAGGGCGCGCAGGCTCTCGTCGGTCACCCGGCCGCCGACCATGTCCAGTACCGCGTCCACGCGGCGGCCCCCGTTGGCGGCGATCAGCGCCTCGGTCATGTCGGGCGCTGCGGAGTCCACGACGGCGTCGGCGCCCAGGTCCAGGGCCAGTTCGCGCTTGGCCTCGCTGCTGGCCACCGCGATGACGCGGCCCGCGCCGAAGGCCTTGGCGAGCTGGACGGCCAGGGTGCCGACCCCGCCCGCCGCCGCGTGCACGACCACGGACTCGCCCGGGTCCATCCGCACGTTCCTGCGCAGCAGGACCCACGCGGTGGCCCCCTGGACGACGAGCGCGAGCGCGGCCTCGTCCGAGACGCCCTCCGGGATCCCGTAGGTCGTGACGGGCGTGGCCAGGGCCCGTTCGGCGTAGCCTCCCGCCGTGGTCAGGGCCACGACGCGGCGCCCGTCGGCGGTGCGTCCGGCGATCTCCCCGCCGGGCACCATGGGCAGTGAGGAGGGGGCGAGGTAGCTGTTCTCCGCCTGGTGGGTGTCGGCGTAGTTGACCCCGGCGCGGGACACCTCGACGAGGACGTCGTCCGGGCCCGGCCGGGGGTCGGGGAGCTCGGTCGGGACCAGGACCTCGGGTCCGCCGAACTCGGTGATCTGGATGGCGCGCATGGTGGTCTCCGCTCGTGAGTACGTACCGACCGGATGGTATGTCACGCTTCGCGTGCCGGTGGACGTCGACCCCGGTGTCGGGCACCGGGCCCGTGCGACCCCTTGCGCCACAAACCTGACGTTGTTAGGAAAGTGGGGTCGAACACCGAACGGGAGGCCACACGTGGATGACGAGCGGATCGTGACGACGGAGGCCGGACGGGTCCGGGGCACGCCCTCACCCCGCTCCGCGGACGGGGGCGTCACCGTCTTCCGCGGGCTGCCCTACGCCGCACCGCCCTTCGGGGAGAACCGGTTCGCCGCACCGGGCCCCGCCGAGGCGTGGGAGGGCGTGCGCGACTGCGCCGACTTCGGTCCGCCCGCCCCGCAGAGCCTCGGCATGGTCGGAGCCCACCCCTGGAGCCCCGACACCCCGCTGGACTGCCTGACGCTCAACGTGTGGACCGGCGCCGCCCCGGAGCAGGACGCCCCCGTCCTCGTGTGGTTCCACGGCGGCGCCTACATCGTCGGCTCCTCCGCCGAACCGATCTACGACGGGACCCGGCTGGCCGAGCGCGGCCTCGTCGTGGTCAGCGTCAACTTCCGCCTGGGCTTCGAGGGGTACGGGCACGTGCCCGGACGTCCGGACAACCGTGCCATGCTCGACCAGGTCGCCGCCCTGCGCTGGGTCCGCGACAACGTCTCCGCCTTCGGGGGCGACCCGGGCAACGTCACGGTCGCGGGGGAGTCCGCCGGGGCGGGCGCGGTCGTGTGCCTGATGACCTCGCCCCTGGCACGGGGGCTCCTCCACCGGGCCATCGCGCACAGCGTCCCCGCCGACATGGTCAGCCCGGCGTCCGCGCTGGCCGTCTCCGAACGGGTCGCCGACGCGGCGGGGGTGCCGCTGGACCCCGAGGCCCTGTCCGCCCTGCCGCCGGAACGGCTCCTGGCGGCCACCGACGAGGTCCTGCGCCGCCGCCCGGGGACGCTCACGTGCTACGCGCCCGTGGTCGGCGGCCCGGACCTCCCGGTCGCTCCGCTGCGGGCGGCGGCCCGGGGCGCCACGCGCGGCCTGGACCTGCTGATCGGCCACAACGCGCACGAGTACCGCCTGTTCACCGGTCTGGGCGGCGGCACCGGCGCCGCCGACGAGGCCGCCCTGGCCGAAGCGGCCGCCAGGGCGGGGCTGCCGGAGGACGCGGTGGACGAGTACCGGGCGATCCACCCGAAGGCCTCGGTCGCCGAGCTCCACGACGAGATCATGGGCGACGCCCTGTTCTCCCAGTACACGGTGCGCTTCGCCGAGGCGCACGCCGCCGGGGGAGGCCGCTCGCACGTCTTCCGCCTGGCCGCCGAGACGACCGTCATGGAGGGCAGGCTCGGCGCGTGCCACGCCTTCGACCTGCCCTTCGCCTTCGGCACCCTGGAGGCGGACCTGGCCCGCTTCCTGCTGGACGACACGGTCACCGACGACCACCGGTCGCTGTCGGAGCGCTTCTCGGGCGCCTGGAGCGCCTTCGCCGCCTCCGGCGACCCGGGCTGGCCCCGGGTGACCGCCGACGCGACACCGGTCAGGGTGTGGGACCTGGTCGACGACCTCCAGCCCAACGACGCCTCGCCCGTGCGCCGACTGTGGGCGGAGGTGTCCTTCGACCCCAGGTAGGGCTCCGCCCCGGGGAGCCGTCCCCCGGGGTGCGGGGTGCGCCCCCGGTGGGCGGTGCGCCACGCCCCGGGCAAAGCTTGTGGAAAGTCCCCGCGCCCCACGCGCGCGGGTGCGCGGGTTCTGGCGCAGCCGCCGACCACAAGGGCGACGACGGCGTTTCGGTGCGCGGGATCCCCGGTAGGACGCTTGGTGAGGACGGTCGGGGATCGCAGCGTCCACCGGAGGTGAGCGATGACCGCGAACGTCTTTGTCGTGGGGCTCGACGAGTCGAACCGCGAGATACTGAGCGCGATGCCGGGGGCCGGGGACTACCGGTTCCTCACCCTGCTCGGTCTCGACGAGATCGGCCAGGAGCGGGAGATGGACATGCCCGCCCTGTTCTCGCTCGCCTCCCGGCGGCTGGACGACTTCGACGGTCCGGTCGACGCGGTCATCGGCCTCTGGGACTTCCCGGTCAGCTCACTGGTCCCCCTGTTGTGCCGACCGCGCGGACTACCGTGCGCGCCCCTGGAGGCGGTCGTCCGCTGCGAGCACAAGTACTGGAGCCGCCTGGAGCAGCAGGCCGTTGTGCCCGAGGCCGTGCCGGCGTTCGCCGTGATCGACCTCCGGTCCCCCGCCGAGCCCGAGGGCCTCTCCTACCCGCTGTGGGTCAAGCCCGTGAAGTCCTTCTCGTCCGAACTCGCGTTCCGCGTCACCGACGGTGCCGAGTACGCGTCGGCGGTCGGGCGGATCAGGGAGGGCGCCGCACGGCTGGGCGTGCCCTTCCAGTGGGTGATGGACCGGATCCGAGCCCCCGCGGCGGTGCGCTCCGTCGGTGGCACGGCCGGGCTCGCGGAGGAGGAGGCCACGGGCGACCAGCTCACCGTCGAGGGCTACGTCCGCGACGGGGTGCCCCACTCCTACGCGCTCGTCGACTCCCTCCTCTACCCCGGCACGCCGAGCTTCCTGTGCTACGAGTACCCGTCCCGGGCGCCGGAGCGGGTCCGCGACCGCCTGTTCGACCTGACCGACCGGGTGGTCAGCCGGGTCGGTCTCGACGACACGACCTTCAACGTCGAGTACTTCCACGACCCGGGGACCGACGCCGTCACGCTCCTGGAGATCAACCCCCGGCACTCCCAGTCGCACGCCCGCCTCCTCGAGTTCGTCCGCGGGGTGTCCAACCACGAGATCGCCCTGCGGATCGCGCTCGGGGAGGAACCCGTGCTGGAGCGCGAGGGGAGGGGCGCGATGGCCGCCAAGTGGTTCGTGCGCAGCTTCCGCGACGGCTTCCTGTCCGCCGCTCCCGCGCCGGAGGACGTCGCGCGCGCCGAGGCGCGGGTTCCGGGGGCGAGGGTGGAGGTCACCGCGTGTGCGGGCCGGTGGCTCTCCGAACTGCCCATACAGGACAGCTACAGCTTCGAACTCGCCGACGTCTTCGTGGTGGGGCGGGACTCCGAGGAGTGCGAGCGCGGGTTCCACGCCTGTGCGCGGGAGCTGCCCTTCACCATCGTGGGCGGCCGGGACGAGGACCGGCCGCGGAGAGGATCCGGAGACGATGAGAACCGTCAGCGAACTGCCCAACGAGGTGCGTGAGGACGTCCACGTCCTCATTCCGCTCAGTGACGGCACCCGGCTCGCCGCGCGCCTCTGGCGCCCCGTGGACAGCGACAGGCGCCCCGTGCCCGCCGTCCTGGAGTTCATCCCGTACCGCAGACGCGACCTGACCGCCCAGCGCGACTCGGTGCACCATCCCTACATGGCCGGGCACGGGTACGCGTGCGCCCGGGTGGACCTGCGGGGCAGCGGTGACTCCGAGGGCGTGCTCACCGACGAGTACCTGGAACGGGAACTCCTGGACGCCGAGGAGGTGCTCGCCTGGCTCGCCGACCAGCCCTGGTGCGACGGCCGGACCGGCATGATGGGAATCTCCTGGGGCGGCTTCAACGCCCTCCAGGTCGCGGCCCGGTGCCCGGAGAGTCTGCGCGCGATCGTGACCGCCTGCTCCACCGACGACCGCTACTCCGACGACGTCCACTACATGGGCGGGTGCCTGCTCGTCGACAACCTCTCCTGGGCCTCCACCATGTTCGCCTACAACTCCTGTCCTCCAGACCCGGAACTGGTCGGTGAGCGATGGCGGCGGATGTGGCACGACCGGTTGGAGCACAGCGGGCTCTGGCTGGAGACGTGGCTGCGCCACCAGCACCGCGACGACTACTGGAGGCACGGGTCGGTCGCCCGGGACCTGGACGCGGTCCGGGTGCCCGTGATGGCCGTCAGCGGTTGGGCCGACGGCTACTCCAACGCCGTGTTCCGGCTCCTGTCGGGGCTGCGCGTGCCGCGGCTCGGGCTCCTCGGCCCCTGGTCGCACAAGTACCCCCACCTCGGCCAGCCCGGACCCGCCATCGGCTTCCTCCAGGAGCTGGTGCGCTGGTGGGACCACTGGCTCAAGGGCGCCGACAACGACGTCATGGACGTGCCCATGCTGAGGGCGTGGATGCAGGAGAGCGTGCCGCCCTGCACCTCCTACCACGAGCGGCCGGGACGCTGGGTCGGAGCGCGGGAGTGGCCGTCGTCGGCGATCGTTCCCGTGTCCCGCTCCCTGGGGCACGGCCGGGTGCTGGGCGAGGGGGAGGAGTCCGGTGACGGCACCGTCCTGACCCTGTCCTCACCGCTGTCCACCGGCCAGCACGCGGGCAAGTGGTGCTCCTACAACGCGCCTCCCGACCTGCCCCACGACCAGAGGGAGGACGACGGCGGCTCGATCGTCTTCGACAGCGTGCCGCTCCCGGAACGGCTGGAGATCCTGGGTTCCCCGGTGGTCGACCTCGAACTGTCCGTGGACCGGCCCGACGCGATGGTCGCGGTGCGCCTGAACGACGTCACCCCCGACGGGGAGGCCACCCGCGTCACCTACGGGCTGCTCAACCTCACGCACGCCGACGGCCACGAGGCGCCGGGGAAGCTCGTGCCCGGGCGCAGGTACCGGGTCTCGGTCACCCTCAACGGCGTCGCGCAGGCGTTCCCGCCCGGACACCGGATCCGGGTCTCGGTCTCCACCTCGTACTGGCCGCTCGCCTGGCCCTCGCCCGAGCCGGTGCGGCTCGCCGTGTACCCGGGCACGTACACGAGGGTGCTGCTCCCGGTACGCCTGACCGGCGCCGGTGACGACCCTCCGGTGGCGGCCTTCGGCGGTCCCGAGGGCACCGCCCCGGTCGCGACGAGCCAGCTCTCACCGCCGGAGCACCGGTGGGACCTGGCCCATGACCTCGTGCACTACCGGGCCTCGCTGAACGTGGTCAAGGACCTCGGGACGGTGCGCTTCGACGACATCGGGCTGGAGGTGACCCGGCGTGCGGAGGAGACCTACAGCTGGGTCGGTGACGACTACGACACCGTCCGGGGCGAGACGGACTGGACGATGGGCTTCGCCCGCGGGGACTGGTGCGTGCGGACGAGGACCCGCACGGTGCTCACGTCGACGGTGACCGATTTCCACGTGCACGCCACACTCGACGCCTACGAGGGCGACAGGCGCGTGATGACGAGGATCTTCAGCTCGGTGATCCCCCGCGACCACGTGTGACCGGGACCCCGCGGGAGAGGTCCCGGTCACCGGTCGGAAAGGGGCTACCCGGTCAGGCCGGCGCGTCGCAGGGCGTCGGCCATCGCGCCCGACGGTGCGTCGCCGCGGTCGTTCCGGTTGCCGCGGCCGCCGCCTCCCCGACGACCGTTGCCACCGCGCCCGCGGCTCCGGTCACCGCGGCCGCCGCGCTCGTCCCGGTTGTCGCGCCCGCCGCGGCCGCCGCCGGAGCCCGTCTCGTCGTCCAGGCGCATGGTGAGCGAGATGCGCTTGCGCGGGATGTCGACGTCCTGGACCTTCACCCGCACCACGTCGCCGGGCTTGACCACGTCGCGCGGGTCCTCGACGAACTTGTGCGAGAGCGCCGACACGTGGACCAGGCCGTCCTGGTGCACGCCCACGTCCACGAACGCCCCGAAGGCGGCCACGTTGGTGACCACGCCCTCCAGGATCATGCCGGGCTCCAGGTCCTCCAGCTTCTCCACGCCCTCCTTGAAGGTCGCGGTGGTGAACGCGGGCCTCGGGTCGCGGCCGGGCTTGTCGAGCTCGGCGAGGATGTCGGTGACCGTCGGCAGCCCGAACGTGTCGTCGACGAAGTCCTGGGGGCGGATCCCGGACAGGGCCGCCTTGTTCCCGATCAGGGACGGCAGGTCGGTGCCGACCCGGTCCAGGATGCGCCGCACGACCGGGTAGGCCTCCGGGTGCACGGCGGAGGCGTCCAGCGGGTCGTCCCCACCGGGGACCCGGAGGAAGCCCGCGCACTGCTCGAAGGCCTTGGGGCCCAGCCGGGGCACCGAGCGCAACCCCTCACGGCTGCGGAAGGGGCCGTTGGCGTCGCGGTGGGCGACGATGTTGCGCGCCAGGGTGGAGGTCACACCCGACACCCGGGTCAGCAGGGGGACCGAGGCGGTGTTGACGTCCACCCCCACACCGTTCACGCAGTCCTCCACCACCGCGTCGAGCGAGCGCGACAGCTTCGCCTCGGCCAGGTCGTGCTGGTACTGGCCGACGCCGATCGACTTGGGGTCGATCTTGACCAGCTCGGCCAGCGGGTCCTGGAGGCGGCGGGCGATGGAGGCGGCGCCGCGCAGGGACACGTCCAGGTCGGGGAGCTCCTCGGAGGCGTAGGCCGAGGCCGAGTACACCGACGCGCCCGCCTCGGAGACCATGACCTTGGTGAGCTTCAGCTCCGGGTGGCGCTTGAGCAGGTCGGCGGCCAGGCGGTCGGTCTCGCGCGAGGCGGTGCCGTTGCCGATGGCGACGAGCTCCACGCCGTGCGCCGCGCACAGGCGCGCCAGCGCGGCCAGGGAGCCCTCCCAGTCCCTGCGGGGGGCGTGCGGGAAGATGGTGTCGGTCGTCACCACCTTGCCGGTGCCGTCGACCACCACGACCTTCACCCCCGTGCGCAGGCCCGGGTCCAGGCCCAGCGTGGGGCGGGTGCCCGCGGGGGCGGCCAGCAGCAGATCCCGGAGGTTGGCGGCGAAGACGTTCACACCCTCGTCCTCGGCCTGCTGCCACAGCCGCATGCGCACGTCGATGTCCAGCCGGACCAGGATGCGCGTGCGCCAGGCCCAGCGGACGGTGTCCTGGAGCCAGCGGTCGGCGGGGCGGCCGCGGTCGACGACGCCGAAGTGGTGGGCGATCGCGTCCTCGTAGGAGCTGCGGGGGGTGGTGCCGTCCGCGGCCGGGGCGGGCGCCTCCTCCGGCTCCAGGTTGAGGGTGAGCACCTCCTCCTTCTCACCCCGGTACAGGGCCAGGACGCGGTGGGAGGGCAGTGCGGTCAGGGGCTCGGAGAAGGAGAAGTAGTCGGAGAACTTCGCTCCTGACTCCTCCTTGCCCTCACGGACGGCCGACCCCAGGCGCCCTCGGTTCCACAACCGCTCGCGCAGGAGCCCGGTGAGGTCGGCGTCCTCGGCGAAGCGCTCGACGAGGATGGCGCGGGCGCCGTCGAGGGCGGCCTTGACGTCGGGCACGCCCCCGTCCGCGTCCACATGGGCGGCGGCGGACTCCTGCGGGTCCCGCGACGGGTCGGCCAGCAGGCCCTCGGCCAGCGGTTCGAGCCCGGCCTCGCGCGCGATCTGGGCCTTGGTGCGGCGCTTGGGCTTGTAGGGGAGGTAGATGTCCTCCAGCCGGGCCTTGGAGTCGGCGGCGTTGATGCGCGCCTCCAGCTCCTCGTCCAGCTTGCCCTGGGACCGGATCGACTCCAGGACCGCGGTCCGGCGTTCGGCCAGTTCACGCAGGTAGCGCAGGCGTTCCTCCAGCGTGCGGAGCTGGGCGTCGTCCAGCCCGCCGGTCACCTCCTTGCGGTAACGGGCGATGAAGGGCACGGTCGAGCCGCCGTCGAGGAGTTCGACGGCGGAGGTGACCTGGCGCGCGCCCACGCCGATTTCCTCGGCGATGCGCTGGTCGATCGTGGGTGTCGCAGGGGTCGTCACTGGTAAGCGTCCACTCTCTGGCTGGTCGGTGCTGGGCCATTGTCGCGGCGGGACGGATGGTTGTCATCCCGGTGCGGCCCGTGTCCCAGCTTCCCGCATCCGGCCCGGTTCCCGGTTCGGGTCGGTGTTCCCCGACCTGATGCGCTCCGGTCGGCCGTCGTGCCGTGGGATCGCCGAGGGGGACGCCGGTCCGAGGGGAGGGAGGGGTCGGTCTTTGCGGTCGGAGCCGGAGCAGGCGCACAGATGTCGCGGAGAGTGACGTTCTGGGGGTGGGCGTCGCGCGTGGCGCCGGGGCCGGGCGGCGCGGGAGACGCCGTCCTAGGGGTTGTTCCCCTCGGTCAGGTCGGGAGCGTAGTACTCGTCCAGGGGGATGGGGCCCCGGTAGCCCTGGCACATGCACTGGCGGTAGGTGGATCCGGCCTGGCCCGTCCAGCGGCCGGGGATGACCACCTGGGTCTGGCACTTCCTGGTCTCCTTCTCGTGGAAGACCAGGTGGTGCCCGCATCCGCAGAGCGGCTGCGGCGGCTGGTGCCCGGCCTGCACCGCCCGATGCTGTTCGTGCTGGCGCTGCTGCGCGAGGGACGCGCGTGCCTGACGCCTGGTCACCTGGCGTCCGGCGACGAACCCCACCACCGCGATGACCGCCCCGACCACCATCGACACCGGCTCCATCGGGTGGCTCCCTTCCCTCGCTCCGCACAGCGCCCGGTCACGGGCGTCACCATTGTCCCCCATCGTTGGGCGCACGGGAATCCGGTCCCGTTCCCGGGCCGTGTCCGTGGTGACCCCGTGTAGCCGACGAGAGCCACAGAACTTTCTTTGCGTGGATCTCTTTGCAAAGAGAACTTTGCCATAGCGTTCGGTCACCCCCTCGAAGGAGTCAGCATGGGAACGACCGGACCGCCCGCGCGCCTCGGCGCGAACTTCCACCGCTTCTGGGCCGCGGGAACCCTCACCAACCTCGGCGACGGTGTGCTGTCGGCCGTCCTGCCGCTGGTCGCCGCCACGCTCACACACGACCCGCTCGCCGTCTCCGGACTGTTGGCCGCGCGTTTCCTGCCGTGGCTGCTCATCGCCCCGTTCACCGGGGTGCTCATCGACCGGGTCGACCGGCTGCGGGCCATGGCCGTCGCCAACACGGTCTGCGCGGTCGCCGTCGCGGTCCTCGCCCTGGTCGTGGCCGCCGGCCAGGTGACCATGGCGGCGATGTACGCGGTCCTGTTCACCGTCACCTGCTGTGAGACGGTCTCCGACCCGGCCAGCCGGATCGCGGTGACCGGACTCGTGCCGGCCCGGTCGCTCGACCGGGCCAACGGGCGGCTGGAGGGCGGACGTCTGGTCGCCCAGGACTGCGTGGCCAAACCCGTGGGCGGGATGCTCTTCGCCGTCGCCGCGGTGCTGCCCCTGGCGGGGGCGGCGGTGTCCTACGCCCTGTGCGCCGTGCTCGTGGCCCTGGTCGTGGTGGCGCTCCGGCGCACGGGCGCCCCGGGCGCGTCCCGGGGCGACGCCCCCGGGGCGGAGAGCGGGGCGCGGCGGTCGCTGCGTGAGGGCTTCGCCTTCGTCCTCGGCGACCGGATGATCCGCGAGATGGCGCTCACCAACGCCGTGATGATGATCGGTCTCCAGATGGGCACGGCCGTCCTGGTCCTGCATCTGAGAGAGGAGTGGGGGCTCGGCCCGGAGCTGTACGGGCTCTTCCTGGCCACCATCGCCGTCGGCGGTGTCCTGGGAGCGGTGTCCGCCGAACGCCTCATCGCGCTGCTCGGCCGCGCCGCCGTCATGTACGGCGGCTATGCCGGGATTGGGGCGGCCCTGGTCCTCATGGCCGTGCTGCCCAACGCCTGGCTCGGTGCCGTGGCCTGGACGCTGCTGGGGTTGGCGATGACGGCGTCCAACACCGCGGGGTCGCTGATGATGCAGATCGTCGTCCCCGACCGCCTCCGGGGACGCGTCGGCGCGGCCTTCCGCACGCTGGGCTGGGGGCTGGCCCCCGTCGGCGCCCTGACGGGAGGCTTCCTGGGGCGGCTGGACCTGGCCCTGCCCTACCTGGCCGGGGGGTTGGCGATCCTGACGGCGGTGTTCGCCTTCCGGTGGGCCATCGGCGCGTGCGCCCGGACCTGCGACGAGGCGGCCTCGGCCCTGGCCGCCACCGCCGACCGCTGACACCGACGGGAGCGGGGACCGCTAACGTGAGGCCATGTCCCACGACCAGCGCCCCTCCGGAGAGCGGCCGGGCGAACCGGAGCCGCCGGAACCGATGGAGATCGACGCCAGCGCGCTGCGCGGACTGGCCCACCCGCTCCGGGAACGGATCCTGGACGAACTCGGGCGCAACGGACCCGCCACCGCCACTATCCTGGGCGGGCGGCTGGGCGAGAGCAGCGGCTCCACCAGCTACCACCTGCGCCAGCTGTCGCGGTTCGGGTTCGTCGAGGACGACCCGGGCCACGGCGGCGGTCGGGAACGCTGGTGGCGGGTCCGTCCCGGCGGCTGGTCCATGGCCGGCTACGACTTCCTGCGCGACCCCCGGACGCGTCAGATGGCCCAGGACGTCCTGGTCCGCTACTTCCGGGCGCGCGCGGAGCGCTTCGAGGCGTGGAACGCCTACGCCCGGGCCCGTCCCTCCTCCGCCGCGGTCAGACGCTGGAGTGCGGCCGCCGGTGACACCCTCGGCCACGTGCGCATGACCCCGGAGGAGGCGCGGGAGTTCGCCACCGCGCTGACGGACTTCGTCCGCGAGCGCTCCAGCCGCTTCCGGGACCGCACCCCCGAGTCCCATCCGGACACCGAGAGCGTCGAGCTCCAGACCGCCCTGTTCCCCCACCTCCCCGAGGTGGAGGAGTGGGCCCGGGCCGCCGCGGAGGAGCGGGGGAGGGGCTGAGCGCCCCGCCCGCCGACCCGCACCGGAGCGGCGGTCCCGGCGGACTCGGGCTACGAACCGGTCCGGTCCTCGCGCAGCCCCTTGAGCGTGGCCACGTCGGCCGCGTGCTGCTTGGCCGGGCCGGGCGTCTCCAGGATCAGCGGGACCCCCGCGGTCACCGGGTGCGTGAACAGCTCCCCGAACGGCTCGGAGCCGATGTGGCCCGCACCGATGTTCTCGTGGCGGTCCTTCTTGCTCCCGCACGGCTCCTTGGAGTCGTTGACGTGGATCACCCGCAGCCGCTCCCCGCCCACGACCTCCCCGAAGCGGTCCAGCGCCTCACGCATGCCCTGCGGACTGGAGATGTCGTGTCCGGCGGCGAACATGTGCGCCGTGTCCAGGCACACGCCCACGTTCTTGTGCCAGTCCAGGGCCTCGAAGTAGGGAACCAGGTCGTCGACGGTGGCGCACAGCACCTGCCCCTGCCCGGCCATCGGTTCCAGGAGTACCGGCGGCACGTCGTCGCCGAGCCGCTCCAGCAACGGCATCAGCCGGTCCCTGGTGCGCTCCAGACCGGCCTCCCGTCCGCCCGAGACGGCGGACCCGGTGTGTACGACCACGCCGCGCGCGTTGATCTGGCCGCCCCGGACCAGGGCGTGCTCCAGGGACCGGACCGACTTCTCCGCGGTCTCGTCGCTGGGCGTGCCCAGATTGATCAGGTAGGGCGCGTGCACGAAGAGCGGCAGGTCGGAGCGCTCGCGCATCCGCGCGTCCTGCTCCGGGTCGCCTGCGTTGGTCGCCCACCCGCGCGGGTTGGACACGAACACCTGTACCGTCTCGGCGCCGATCTCCTGGGCGTAGGCCAGGCCCTTGGTGGCCATGCCACCCGCGACCGGGACGTGCGCTCCGACCGGGGACTCGGGCCGCTGTTGTTCTTTGTTCATAGCGGGGACCAGCCTAGACGCAGACGGGCACGGGTCCGGCCGCACCGGCCGGACCCGCTCCCGCCTCTCACACCAGCGGTGGCACCCGGTGGTTGGCCAGGACGACCTCGCCCGGGTCGTGGGCGGCCCTGATCCGGGACAGGCGGTGGAAGTCCTCCGGAGCGAAGGCCTCCCGCACCTCGGCGTCGGTGAGCGGGCCGAAGCTGAAACCGAGCGAGCGCCCGACCACGCGTCCGTCGAACAGCGACGCGGCCCCGTCCCGGAGCGCACGCGCCTCGGCCCCGTCCGCGCCGTCCCCGCTGACGGTGAGCACGGTCACCGAGTAGGCGGCGTCGCGGTGGCCGACGGCGTTGGGCGCCTCCGGCGGGCGTGCGAGGGCACCGCCGAGGTGGCGAAGCCCCACCACCGTCATGAACGGCAGCCCGGGGCCGGTCAGCTCGGTCAGCCTCGTGGTCGCGGCCGGATCCAGCCCGTCCACCAGGAGGTTGCGCGACCGGTAGCCGTGCGGGTGGTCCGGTTCGGCGTAGACCCGGCCCGACTCCGCGTAGGGGAGTTCGCCCAGCGTGTCCATGAGGACCGGTCCCGCGGCGCGCAGCGGCTCCACCACGGCCGGTCCCCGCCCGGGCCGACCCGCCCAGGCCACCGCCACCTGCGCGACGTGCCTGCCCCGCAGCGGTTCGGGGACCCCCGGCACGTCGGGGAGGACCAGTTTCGTCAGGCCCGAGGTCAGCTCCTCGGGGACCGTCGCGGTCCACCCGCGCCAGGCGTCCAGGATCTCGGGTGCCCGGTCGGCGTCGAAGTACAGGCTGCCGCCGTAGAACCGGTCGACCGGCACGAGCGCGATCTCCATGCCGGTGACCACACCGAAGGATCCGCCACCGCCGCGCACGGCCCAGAACAGGTCGGGTTCCTCCTCCGCCGAGACACGGCGCGACCGTCCGTCCGCGGTCACCACGTCCAGCCGTGTCACGTGGTCGGCGGCGTATCCGTGGGTTCTGGCCAGCAGTCCCACACCGCCGGTCAGCGTGTACGGGACCGCGCCGACGCCCGGTGCGCTCCCGGACGGCGGGGCCAGCCCGTACTCGGCGGCGGCCGCGATCACCCGCCCCCAGGGCGCGCCGGCCTCCACCCACGCCGTGCGCCGGTCGGGGTCCACCCGGACCCCCGCCATGCGGCGGGTGCCGATCAGCACCCCTCCGTCCAGGGCGACCCCCACCCCGTGGCCGCTGGCCTGGACGGCGACCCTGAGCCCGTGGTCCGCGGCGACGGCCACGGCCGCCCGGACGTCCTCCGCGCCGGTCGCGCCGACCACGGCCGCGGGCCGGTGCCTGCCCAGCAGCTGGAGCCCCGTGCGCTCCGTGTCGTATCCCTCCTCCGCCGGTGACAGCACCGGCCCGGAGACCCGGGCGGCCAGCGCCCGCTGCACGTTCGTGTCCTGCGTCGTCTGCGTCATGCGGCCAACGTAGAAGGCGATGCGGCCACATCCTGGCCGCGATTCCTGGCATCCTGAGCGCATGTACGACACATCGGTCCGCAGGGGCATGCCGCAGCGGCTGCTCCGCCTGCTGTCCCTGTTGCAGAGCCGACGTGCGTGGGCGGGCACGGAGCTGACCGAACGGCTCGGCGTCAGCGCCCGCACGCTCCGCCGCGACGTCGACCGGCTCCGGTCGCTCGACTACCAGGTGGAGGGCGTCCCCGGGGTCGCCGGAGGCTACCGGCTCGTTCCCGGGCACGACCTCCCGCCGCTGCTGCTCAACGACGAGGAGGCGGTGGCGATCGGGCTCGGCCTGGTGACCGTCTCCGGCGTCGAGGAGAGCGCGCTCCAGGCCCTGGCCAAGCTCCAACGCGTGTTGCCCGCCCGGCTGCGCCCGCGCCTGGCAGCCGTCAACGGCACCACCACGGCTGTGCGCCGTGCTGATGTGCCGACCGTGAGCCCCTGCGACCTGGCGATGCTCGGTTCGTGCTGTCGCGAGTGCGCGGTCGTGGACTTCGACTACCGGGACCGCGCGGGTCGTGCTGGGGGGCGCCGGGTGGAGCCCCACCACCTGGTCGACCACGGGGGCCGCTGGTACCTGGTCGCGCACGACACCGACCGCGGGGACTGGCGCACCTTCCGGGTGGACCGGATGGACGGCATCCGGCGCACCCACGGCCGCTTCACCCCCAGGGAGCTGCCCGCCGCCGACCCCGCGGAGTACGTCCTGCGCTCCTTCGCCGGAGCGACCCACCAGCACACCGCGCGGATCGGCCTCGACCTGTCGGCCGAGAGCGTGCGCTCCCGTCTGTACGGGCCGGTCCCGGGCGCGGTCGAGGCCACGGGACCGGACTCGTGCGTGGTCCGGATCAGCGCCGACTCGCTCGACCTGGTCTGCCAGTACACGATGGCCGTGCTCTCGCTCGGCGCCGACTTCGACCTCGACGCCCCGCCCGAGGTCGCCGCGCGCCTGGCCGCGCTGGGAGCCCGACTCACGGACGGGGCCGCGAACCGGATTTCCGGGCACCGGGGTCCGCCGAGGCGCTAGTGTCGGGGCCGTGAACACCGCGACCCCACCCCACCACAGCCTGGCCGACGTGATCTGCGCCTTCGAGGAGATGTACCCGCCGAGCTGGGCCATGTCCTGGGACGCCGTCGGCCTCGTGTGCGGGGACCCCGAGCAGACCGTGCGGCGCGTCCTGTTCGCCGTCGACCCGGTCGCCGCGGTCGTGGACGAGGCCCTGGAGTGGGGGGCGGACCTGGTCATCACCCACCACCCGCTCATGCTGCGCGGTGTCACGAGCGTGGCCGCCGACACCCCCAAGGGCAACGTCGTGCACCGGCTCATCCGCGCCGGAGCGGCCCTGTACACCGCGCACACCAACGCCGACACCGCCTCGCCCGGGGTGTCCGACGCCCTGGCCCGCGCGGTCGGCCTCAACGGGGAGCTGCGCCCCCTCGACCCCGACACCACCGACCCCGGGGGACGGCGCGGCATCGGGCGGATCGGGGACCTGGACCGGCCGATGATCCTGCACGACTTCGCCGCCCAGGTGGCCCAGGGGCTGCCCGCGACGGCCCCCGGGATCCGCGTCGCGGGTGACCTGGACCGCCTGGTCACCACCGTCGCCGTGTCCGGCGGGGCGGGGGACTCGCTGCTCGGCGCCGCCCGGGCTGCGGGCGTGGACGTGTTCGTCACCTCGGACCTGCGCCACCACCCGGCCTCGGAGTTCGTCGAGGAGCCCGGTCCCGCCCTCATCGACACCCCGCACTTCGCCAGTGAGTGGCCCTGGCTCGCCGACGGGGCGATCCACCTGGCCGACGCACTCGCGCGCGCGAACGACCCCGATGGGGCTAACGTGGAGATCCGGGTGTCGACGATCGTGACGGACGCCTGGTCGCAGGCCTTCTCCCATATCTGAGGCCCCCTTCCGCCCCACCGGGCGGTCGAACCCAACTGCACAGAGACGGGCGTGGACGGCGACCCCGCCTTCCCCAGCCACTCCAGGAGACGTGACAAGTGAAAGCCGAACCCGCCGCACAGGCCAGACTGCTCGACCTCCAGGCCCTGGACACCGAGCTCCAGCGTCTGGACCACCGTGCCCGTACCCTCGCGGAGGCACCCGAGGCGGCGGAGCTCAAGGAGCGCGCGGACGAGATCGAAGCCGAACTGATCGCCGTGCGGACGCGGATCTCCGACGTGGGCCGTGAACAGCGCAAGGCGGAGAGCGACGTCGACCAGGTGCGGGCGCGCGCCGAACGCGACTCCGGGCGCCTGGAGTCGGGTGCCATCACCAACGCCAAGGAGCTGCAGAACCTCCAGTCGGAGATCGCCTCGCTGGGCCGCCGCCAGTCCGAGCTGGAGGAGGTCGTGCTGGAGGTGATGGAGCGCGCCGAGGGCCTGGAGGCCGAGGTCGCCCGCCTGACCGCCGAGCACGAGGAGCTGCGTGCCCGGTACACCGAGGTCACGGCCCGCCGCGACACCGCCGCCGCCGAGATCCGGTTGGACCGGGACCGGGTCGTCCGCAACCGTGAGCGCGTGGCCGCCGACGTGCCCGCCGACCTGCTCGCGCTGTACGACAAGGTACGCCAGCAGCACGACGGTCTGGCCGCCGCGCCGCTGCGGTACGGGCGCTGCGGCGGGTGCAAGCTCGCCCTGAGCACGGTGGAGCTCAACGAGATCCGCGCGACGCCCGCCGACGAGGTCGTCCGCTGCGAGGACTGCCGCCGTATCCTGGTCCGCACCGAGGAGTCGGGTCTGGGAGCTGGGGCGGAGTAGTGGGTACTGCCTGGGGAACCTTCGAAAGCCAACCGACCAGGCTCGTGCTGTTGCGCCACGGTCAGACCCCGCTGTCCGTGGAGCGCCGGTTCGCCGGGCGCGGGGACTTCCCGCTGACCGACCACGGACACCTCCAGGCCAGGGCGGCCGCGGACCGTCTGTCCGCCATGCCGATCGACGCGGTGGTCTCCTCCCCGCTTCGGCGGACCCGCGACACCGCGGCCTACGCCGCCGAGCGGCTCGGGCTGCCGGTCGAGGTCGACGAGGGGTTCGTGGAGACGGACTTCGGGGCCTGGGAGGGGATGAACTTCGCCGAGGCCCACGCCCAGGCGCCCGACGAGGTCGGGCGGTGGATGTCGGATCCGGAGGTGGCGCCGCCCGGGGGTGAGAGCTTCGCCAAGGCCGCCGCGCGCGTCGGCGCCGCGCGCGACGCCCTGATCGAACGGTACGCGCGGCGCACCGTCCTGGTGGTCACGCATGTGACGCCGATCAAGGTGATCGTGCAGCAGGCGATGCTCGCCCCGATCACGGCGTTGTACCGGATGTATCTGGACACGGCCTGCCTGACCGAGGTGGACTGCTACGCGGACGGTCCCATGGTGGTCCGGTCCCTCAACGACACCGCCCATCTGGACGGGGCCCCCGGCTGACGGGCGTAGAATGCTGGGCGAGGGGGAGTCGGCCAGACGGTCGCGGCTCCGTGCCGTCGGTACGGGGTCGAGGAAAGTCCGGACTCCACAGGGCAGGGTGGTCGGTAACACCGACCCGGGGCGACCCGCGGGACAGTGCCACAGAAAACAGACCGCCACCGCTCGCGGTGGTAAGGGTGAAACGGTGGTGTAAGAGACCACCAGCGACCGGAGTGATCCGGTCGGCTAGGTAAACCCCACCCGGAGCAAGGTCAAAAAGGGAGCCTTCGGGTTCCTGCGCGGATGTTCGAGGGCGGCCCGCCCGAGTCCGCGGGTAGACCGCACCGAGGCCGTCGGCAACGGCGGCCCCAGATGGATGGCCGTCCGGTCCCTTGGGACCGACAGAATCCGGCTTACCGGCCGACTCCCTCCCCTCACACCCCGCTGACCAGGTGTTCCATGGACGGGAGTCGGTTGTGTTCCGGGCCTGTTCCGGATGACTTCCGGTGAGGGGAGTCCTCAGCGGGTGAGATGAGGCGTCAGTGCGAGAGATTGTGCGTCTGCGCTTTTGCGAGGAGATGGCGACCGTAGGGCCAGACCGGTGTGTCCTTCTCGTCGTCTAGGACCTTGATGAACTCCTGCGCCTTGGGCCCGATCGCTCTGAGGGAGGAGTGCCAGAGGTCGAGGATGTCTGACTCCTTGATGTACCTCTTCTTGCAGTAGTAGCCCAGGATGTCGATCTGGGACAGTGCGTGATTGGCTGAATCCCGGTCCGCGGAACCGAAGACGAGTTCTTGAACGCTCCTGTTCTCACGCGTGAGCTTGATAAGCACTCCGCGGCCTCTCTGGCTCTCGATGCTGGTCATCTCCTGGTGCATCTTCAGGAGTAGATCTCTCTTGTTGAGGTGCCTGCTGTAGAAGAACGTGAAGACTGAGAAGATCAGCGCAAGGGCGCTGACCCCAAGTGGCACAATGACGCTGGCCACAGTTGCCATGGGGGTACCTCCGAAGCGGGGGCGTCGATCCGGCCTGGACCGCAGTATTTCAGCTGCCGAGATGACACGACCAGTCGTTGGTTGGGGGAACGCAAATATCAGGAGTGGCCAGGATCCAGTCCGGAGACCGGTTCCGGATCAGTCGGAGGAGCGCAGCAGCAGGTCGATCGCGCAGCGGCCGAGTTCCTCGTGATCGGGGAACAGGTGCCCGTAGGTGTCGAACGTCTCCGTGGTCGAGGCGTGCCCCATCCGGCGTTGGATCGCCTTCGGGTTCACCCCGGCCGCTGTGAGCGCCGAGGCGTCGAAGTGCCCCAGGTCGTGGAAGCGGGTTCCCTCCGGCGGCCCCAGCCTGGTGGCCGCCTTGGACCAGGCGGAGTCGAACGCCGAGGGCCTTGCCACGGCCTTGTGCGTGTTGCTGGTCAGCGCGCGTCCGGGAACGGGTGCGTACAGCTCCATGTGCCGCCGTACTTCTTCGAGCACGAGATCATCGACGGGCACGGTGTGCCGGAAGCGCACCGTCCTGAACTCCACCAGCTCTTGCCCGCCTGGGCCTGGAGCCAGTTGTCCCGGTGGGGCTTGGAGAAGGCGAAGCGGGGACCCGTGAGTTCCGGGACACCGCCCCGCCCCAGCCCGCTACCGGCACCGGGAAGCACCGTGCCCCGGTTGCGCCGCGGGTACGGCGCTCAGGCCCCCGGGTGATGGCCCAATCCCCGTGTCCGTGGGAAGATTGGCTCTGCGCTCCGTGCCCGGGTGGTGCCCGGAGCGTGTCCGCCCGTGGGCCGCGAGGTCGGCGGCCCGACGGGCATCAGCATCCACGGGAACGGTGACTCTTGTTCGACTCCACTATCTTCTGGGTGATCCTCTTCGGCCTGCCGGGTCTGGCGATCGCCGTGATCATCGCGCTCGCCTCCTACCAGGCCTCGGGCGTTCAGCAGGACGGTCGTGACGACGCCCCCGACGACGACTCGTCGATCAACTGACCTTCGCTCGTGCGCGGCGCCGGGACGGGCCCGGTGCCGTCCGCGACACCGCGCACGGGGGCGAACCGCCCCGTCTCGGGGTCCAGCAGGTGCACCCTGGCCGTCTCCAGGTCGTAGTACATCCCCGTCAGCGTCAGCGCTCCCGACTCCACCCGTTCCCTCACCACCCGGTAGCTCATGAGGTTGCCGAGCTGCTCCTCGACGTTGGCCTGGGCCAGGCGGCACAGGGTCTCCGAGGTGGGCGTGCTCTCCGGGGCGCTCTGCGGGACGTCGACGCGCTCCAGGCTCGGCTCCGCGTTGGCCAGCCACCGGCACATGTGCGTGGTACCGGTCTCGTCGGCGTCCGTGTGGGCTCCCTCCAGCAGTGCCCTCATCGCCCCGCAGTGGGAGTGACCGCACACGACGATCGAGGGCACCCCCAGCACCGTGACCGCGTACTCGACCGCGGCTCCCACCGAACCGTCCCCGGGCGTTCCCGACGGCGGCACCAGGTTGCCCACGTTGCGCAGGGTGAACAGGTCGCCCGGACCGCTGGCGGTGATGACGTTGGGCACCACACGCGAGTCGGCGCACGTGACGAACAGCGCGGTGGGGTACTGGCCGTGCGCGAGCCGGCTCATCACCGACCGCATCCGGTCGGCCGTGCTGGCGTGGTACTCGCGGGCCCCCGCGGTCAGCAGCCCCAGCGCGTTCAGTTCACCGTCGGCCTCCCCGCGCATCTCCCAGGGGGCCCACCACCGCCCCGGGCCGGGCGAGGAGGTCTTGGCCGCCGGGGCGGTCCGCGCCGAGCTGCGCGCGTACCACCGCTCGTGGGTCTCGTCGATGTCGACGCTGCCGCCGCCGCGTTCGTGGTCCACGCGCCAGGCGTGGATGGACTCGAAGGCCGCGTGGTCCATGAAGTCGACGTGCAGGTCGAGGTCGACCCGGGCCCCGGACGGGACCGTGCGCAGGACGTGCGCGAGCCGGGGCACACCGAGGAAGGTGAGCGATCCGTGGACGGACACGTGTACGCGGTCGCCGTGCTCCTCGGTGCGGACGGTGAACCGGGTGAGCCGCCGCAGTGACACGATCATCGCCAGCGCGAACCCGAGGAACACGCCCTCCAGGAGCCCCAGGAAGACCACACCGAACAAGGTCACCAGGTAGACGCTGCCCTCGTGGTGACGGCGCAGGTCGCGCAGGTGGGCGATGGAGACCATCCGCGCCCCGACGAACACCAGGAGCGCGGCCAGCGCGGCCATCGGGATGAGTTCGACCACACGCGCGAACAGGGCGACGAACACCAGGATCCACACGCCGTGCAGAACGGCCGACAGGGGTGTGCGGCCTCCGGCGCGTACGTTGGTCGTGCTGCGCACGATCACCCCGGCCACGGGCAGTCCGCCCAGGGCCCCGCTGACCGTGTTGGCCGCGCCCTGGCCGAACAGCTCGCGGTTGAGCCTGACCCGGCGGCCTCCGTGCTCGCGGTCCACGGCGATCGCCGACAACAGGGACTCCACGCTCGCGACCATCGCCACCGCGGCCACGGCCATGGCCACGCCCTGCCACTGGCCGGCCTCGGGCAGGGCGGGGCCGGACCAGGCGTCGACGAGGGAGCCGGGGAGGGAGACGGTCTGCACCTCCCAGCGGCCGAGGGTGGCGATGGCGGTCGCCGTGCCCACCGCGACCAGTGAGGCCGGAACGACCGAGGGGCGGATGCGTCCGAGAGGCGGCAGCTTGCCCCAGCCGAACATGATGGCGATCGTGATGACCCCGACCGCGACGGCGGCCGTGTGGTTGTGCGCGACCTGGTGCGGCAGGTCGGCGATGTTGCTGAGCGCCGAGCTCTGCGGTGCCCCGCCCAGCACCACGTGCAGTTGGGCGAGGGCGATGGTGGCACCGACCCCGGCGAGCATGCCGTGGATGACCGCGGGGGAGACGGCGAGCGCCGCGCGGGCGATACGGACGAGGCCGAGGGCGATCTGGAGCAGCCCGGCGAGGAGGGTGATGAGGCAGGTGACCCGCCAGCCGTAGGTGGTGATCAGCTCGGCGACGATAATCGTCTGTGCCGCCGTCGGTCCGCTGACCTGAACCATCGATCCGCCGAACAGTCCGGCGACGATCCCGCCGACGACGGCCGCGGTCAGGCCGGCCATGAGCGGCGCGCCCGCGGCGACGGCGATGCCCAGGGAGAGCGGGACGGCGACCAGGAAGACCACGAGGGAGGCTCCCACGTCGGCCGTGACCGCTCTCCGGTCGGGAAGACGTCGGGAGGAAGCCGTGGAGGGCGGCGGAGTGGCCGGTGGCCCCTGGGCCTTGGTGCGCATGGTTGCTCCGTTCGGTTCGGACCAGGCGGTCGGGTGGCGGTGCACGCGGACGTCGGTGTCCGGACGGGGGATGTGCGCGAGAACGCGAAACGACACTGCGGACGCGAAGTGTCCGCAGTTGATTACCAACTGTAGTCAATCGAGAGCATGCGATGTGACGGACTGTCGTGGTTTTGGTAACCGTTTTCTCGGATTCACACCGCGTACCGACAGCAGGAACGAGAAACCGCCGAGGTGACGGGGGTGTACCGTCGCCTCGGCGGTGTGAAGTGAACGGGCGGCCGGGGCGGAAGATCCCGTTATGTCGTCACGTCAGGTGACGGGGCTGCCGCTCGCCCCCCGGCTCAGAGGAAGCGGCCGTCCTCGTACCCGCCCTCGTAGTGCTCCCGGCGGTACGGGTCACGTGTTCCGTGCGGGTCCGACGAGTCGGGAGAACCGGGAGGGGGACCGTACGGCGTTCTCGGATGGACGCCGTACGGTTGGCCCGGCGTCTGCGGGGTCCCGTTCGGCCCGTCCTCCCACTGCTGCCAGCCGCCGGGGGACGGGTAGCCGCCCCCCGGCCCGGGCTGCTGGGGGTGGCCGCCGCCCAGCGCGTCGGAGGGGAGGCCTCCGGAGGGGGAGGGGGCGCCGCCGTAGGGCTCGGGGAACCGGGGCTGACGGGGGTCGTGGACGGGCGGGGCGTGGCCCTGCGCCGGATCGTTCCCGGAGAACGGCCCCGCCGGGTAGCCGCCGCCGGGGAGGCCCTGCGGTGTTCCGGTAAAGGCGCCGCCGGTGGCGGGCGGGTCGACGGGGAATCGTCCGCCCGTGTCGAACGGCGACGCGTCGGGAACGGCGGAGGAGGCGTGCCCGCCGCCCGGGCCACCGGACGCATAGCCGGGGCCGGCGGTGGCGCCCGGTCCGTTGGAGCCCTCGTCGGTGCCGCTCCACAGGGCGTCGCCCGAGTACGACCCGCGCACGTGGGAGCCGGTGCTGTAGTTCCCGTGTACGTGGGACCCGGTGTCGTACTCGGACCGGTACGAGCCGGGGGAGTTGTGGGTGCCGGTGTCGTACTCGGGACGCGGGGGCGTCCCGTAGTTCCGGTGTACGTGGGACCCGGTGTCGTACTCGGACCGGTAGGAACCGGGGGAGTTGTGGGTGCCGGTGTCGTACTCGGGACGCGGGGGCGTCCCGTGGCTCCCGTACGCCTGGGGCCCGGTGTCGTACTCGGGGCGCGGGGGTGTGCCGTAGTTCCCGTGTACGTGGGACCCGGTGTCGTGCGCTGGGCGCCGGTGCGAACCGGTGTCGTAGGCGCGGGACACCCCGGAGCCGCCCTGGTCGTAACCGGGCAGGGGCGGCGCCGACGGGCGCTGGTGCGCCCCCGTGTCCATGCTGGACCATATGGGTGATCCCGTGTCCTCACCGGAGGACGAGGGACGGAAACCGGGGCCGAGGGGGTCGGCCGACCCGGTGTGCTCCGACCGGGACGTTCCGAGGGGGTCACCGAGACCGGACGTGCCCGACCCGTACCCCGGCGGCCCCGACAGCGGATCGCTCTGGGCCGGGGAACCGCCCAAGGGCCCTCCGGGGGCGGAGGGAGCGGAGAAGGAGGAGCCCGAGTAGGACGAACCGGTGTACGAGGAGCCCGGAACGCCATGGGACGGGGTTCCCGTGGCGGAGGGGCCGGCGTAGGGGGAACCGAGCGGGTCCGCGGCGCCGTGGCCGTCGAACGGGCTCGGGGTGTCCGAACCCGTGCCGCCCCGAGGGGCGAGGTCGGCGGTTCCGGTTCCGGTCCACGGCTCCGGGGCGGCGGAGGGGAGCCCCCGTGCGGGTGTCCAGGGGCCGGTACCGAGCGGGTCGTCCTGGCGCGGCGCCTCAGCTCCGACCCCCTCGGTCCGAGGCCGCGCCCCGTTCCGCAGGGGATCGGCGGGGGCGGGATCGGAGTTGTGCCCGAGACTGGCCAGGACCGCCAGGTCGTCGGAGGGGCCCGGGGTCACGTCCGAGGGGGCGCCCGCCGCGGCCGCGTCGTTGCGGTCGGCGCCGCGCACGGGCTCCGGAACGGGGTCGCGCCCGTCCTCGTACCCCTCGTCGTAGTCGTCGTACCCGTCCTCGTAGCCGTCGTCGTACTCGTTCGCGTAGGCGTCGTCGCCGTCGTAGGCGTCCGCCGTGCGGGGCTCCGCCACCTCGTCGTCGGCCGGGCCGCCCCCATCCGGACCGTCACCGTCCAGACTCGACCAGAATCCGTTGTCGGCCAGGTCGGAGTCGTCGTCCCAGGCCGCACCACGCCGACGGCCGTTCCGAGGACGGCGTCCGGCCCCGCGGCCCTCGTCGGTCCGGGCGCGCCGGGACCGGCGGGGCGCCGGGCCTGCGCGTCCTCGGCCCCGTTCCTCGGCCTCGGTGTCCTCGTGGTCCTCGTAGTCGTGCTCGTCGCCGCGGTCGTCCCCGGGCGAGCCGGTGCTCAACGCGCGCATGCCCAACAGCAGGAGCACCAGCACGGCCAGCACGACGATGATGGCGATGATGATGATGACGGTGACGGTCATGATGTACGCACTACCTTGGAGAGGTCGGCCGTACCCGGGGCGCACCGTGGACCGGCCTGGCGAGGGCCGGTCGGGGGGAGACGGCAGCCGCCCGGGTCCGCGTTCGTCCGGGCTGCCAGGCCCGCGTGCCTGAGGCGACACGGGCGGTCCGGTGCGGTCTCAGGTCGGGGTGCCGTACGGCGAGGGGACGGATAACGGTCATCTGAAACGGGGTAAGGGGCACGGCCCCACTGTATGCCTTGTCGTGCTCCGTGTGCAGAGGGCGACGCGAGCTTCCTCGTGTCAAACCCGGTGCGCGGGGGCGACAGGAGCCAAACCGTCCGTCCGGCCGACGCCCTGGTCACTCGCTGGTGGTCACCAGCGATCCCCGGGCGACCGCCTGGTCGGCGATCGCGTCCAGCGCCCGGCTCAGTTCGGCGCCGTCGGGCAGGTCCAGAGGCGCGTCCAGGGCGTAGACGGTGAACCGGTACTCGTGGACGTCACCGTCGGTGGGGCACGGAGCCCCGTACCCCGCCTCCCCGGCACTGTTCAACGCCTGCCTGGCGTCGGCCGGAACGGTGTTCTGGCGCAACTCGACCAGCTGCGGATCCAGGTCGAAGACCACCCAGAACACCTCGGCGGCCTGGGGGTCGTCCACGACCAGCGCGATCGAACCCACCCCGTCCGGCAGGCCGGACCAGCGCACCGGCGGGGACACGGCCTCCCCGTCCCCCTCCGGCTCCCCGCCGCACACGTAGGCGTCCGGCAGCGGCTGACCCTGCTGCATCCACGGACTCGTGACGCTGATGTCGGTGGGCATGTCGCCGTTCTGCCCGGGCGAGAACACGCCGCACCCGGTGGCCAGGGCCAGGGCGGCACCCGCTCCGGCCACTCCCGCGCTCCGGAGCGCAAAGGCGCGGGTCGCGCCGGGCGTACTGGTGGTCCGAGAGGAAGGGAGGGCCGGGAACAATGGGACTCCTGCTGGGCTTTCGTGCCGATGGGCACAACTCGACGTACGGGGAACGGCGTCGAGGGCGACCGGCGCCGCGTCCACGGGGACGTGCGCGGGTACCTCGGCGGTCCGCCGACGCGCGTTCCTGAGCGAACCCTACTGCGGCCCGCGCCCCGATCCGTCGCCGATCCTCGGTCGTGCCCGCCCGACGTTCCGTTCGGGCGGATAATTCCGGGCATCAGGTGATCGCATGGGTGATCATGGACCCGTGCGGTTCTCCATCCTCGGCCCCCTCCTGGTGCACGACGTGTCCGGGCGGCCCATCACCATCGGCGGCGCGCGCCTGCGCACCCTGCTGATGCTGCTCCTGCTCCGGCCCGGTCAACGGGTCCCCACCGAACAACTCACCGACGCCATCTGGGCGGAGGGGCCGCCGTCCTCGACGGGCAACGCCCTCCAGGCCCTGGTATCGCGGCTGCGGCGGGCCCTGGGACCGGAGACGCAGATCCACGGCGATGCCTCCGGCTACCGGTTGGACATCGCCCCCGGGCAGGTGGACCTGGGCGAGTTCGACGCCCTGGCCCAGCGCGGCCGGGCCCAGTACGCCGCTGGTGCGTACGCCGCCGCGGTCACCACCATGAGCGACGCCCTGGCCCTGTGGCGCGGCCCGGCCCTGCCCGAACTCACGTCCCGGGGCGTGGCGGAGGACACGGCGCTCCGGCTGGCGCAGACACACGGCGCGCTCGTCGAGGACCGCCTGGCCGCCCTGCTCGAACTGGGGAGGGCCGCCGACGCCCTGCCCGAGGCCGAGGCCCTGGCCCGCCGCGAACCGCACCGCGAACGCCCCGTCGAACTCCTCATGCGCGCGCTCGCCGGAACCGGCCGTACCGCCGACGCCCTGGAGGCGCACGACGGGTTCCGGGACCGGCTCGTCGAGGAACTGGGTCTGGACCCCTCACCACGGCTGGCCGACGTCCACCTGCGCGTGCTGCGCGGGGAGTTCGCCGTCAACGGCTCCCCGCGGGGTGAGGCTGGCCACGACCGCGCCGCCGACGGTGCCCCGAGCCGCGCGGCGCGGGCCGCACCACTCCACCTGCCCACGTCACTCACCAGTTTCGTCCCCCGGGAGGCGGAGGTGGACACCGCCGTGGCGCAGCTGACCGGGGCCCGGCTGGTCACCCTCATCGGCCCCGGCGGGGCGGGCAAGACCCGGCTGGCCATCGAGACCGCCGCGGCCCTGGCCGAACGGGCCCCGGAACTGCTCCCGTTCGGCGCCTGGTTCGTCGAACTCGCCCCCATCGGGTCCGGCGCCGACATCGTCGACGCCCTGGCCGCCGCCCTGGACCTGCGTGAACGCGCCATCGTCCAGGCCCGCTCCAGCGCCCCCGCGGGATCGACCGAGGACCGCGTCGCCGCCTTCCTCGCCGACCACCCGGCCCTGGTCGTCCTCGACAACTGCGAACACCTCGTCGCTGATGTCGCGCGCGTGGTCGAACCGCTCCTCGCCCGCTGCCCGGGGCTGCGCCTGCTCACCACCTCCCGGGAACCGCTCGGGATCCAGGGCGAGCGGCTCATCCCCGTCCCCCCGCTGGCCCTGCCCCCCGAGGACGCCGGCGCCGAACAGGCCGCGGGGTACGCCTCGGTCGCACTGTTCACGGATCGTGCCCGTTCGGTACGGCCCGACTTCGCGGTCACCCCCGGCAACGTGGGGCACGTCGTGCGCATCACCCGGGACCTGGACGGCATGCCCCTGGCCCTCGAACTGGCCGCGGCCCGCCTCAGGTCGATGACCCCGGCCCAGCTCGTCCGCCGTCTCTCCGATCGCTTCCGCCTCCTGACCGGGGGAGGACGCTCCACCAGACCGGGCCACCGCACGCTGCGCGGCGTCGTGGACTGGAGCTGGGAGCTGCTCGACGAACCCGAGCGCCGACTCCTGCGCCGCCTGTCGATCTTCGCGGGCGGCGCCACCCTGGAAGCCGTCGAGAGGGTCTGCGCGGACGCGGACGGGGAGGGCACGGTCGGGGGCCGCGACGTGTGGGACGTGCTGTTCGCGCTGGTCGACAAGTCCCTGGTGATCGCGGAGAACCCCGCCCGCGATGACGCGCCGCCCCGGTACCGCCAGCTGGAGACGGTCCGCGCCTACGCGGCCGAACGCCTCGCGGACAGCGGTGAGGAGGACCTGGTCCGCGACGCGCACGCGCGCCGCGTGCGCGATCTGTGGCGCGAGGGCGACCGGCTGCTGCGGGGCCCCCGCCAGACGGAGTGGGTGGTGCGCCTGAACGCCGAGGCGGACAACTGCGGGGCCGCCGTGCGCTGGGCGGTGCGCAGCGGCGACGTCGACCTCGCGCTGGACCTCGTGGAGTACACCCAGTGGTACTGGGTCCTGGAGGGCGGCTGGCACCAGTTCGGGCGCTGGTGTTCGGAGGTGCTGTGTCTGGTCGGTGACCGCGTGCCGCAGGGGCGGGCCGTCGCCTACGCCGGGTGCCTCTTCCACGCCCTGCCCGAGGAGGGAATGACCGCCGAAGGGCTTCTGCGCAACTTCCGCGCCGTCCAGAGGGTGTTGCGGGAGGCCGGGGAACGGCCCGAGGACCATCCCGCGCTTCTGTTCGGCCTCGTCTACGAGGCGTTGACCGAGGGGCCCGACGGGGCCGGGCGCGAGCGCGTGGAACGCGCCGCCGACCAGCACGACCCCTGGGCACGTGCGATGGCGCTGCTGATGCTGGCCCTGCTCGACGCCGTCTTCGGAGACGCGAAGCGGGCCATGGAGCGCGCGCTGCGCGCGCGGGAGTGCTTCCGCGACGCCGGTGACGCCTGGGGCGAGCTCCAGGCCCTCCTGCAGCTGTCGGACCTGTACCGGTTCGATGACCTGGGACGGTGCCGTGATCTGCTCGCGGACGGGATCCGGCTGGCGGACCGGTCCGGACTGGTCTCGATCGCGATGCTGCTCCGGGTCAAGCGCGCCGAGGTCCTCGTCGACCTCGGGGACACGGAGGGTGCCCGACGCGACCTGGAGTCGACGGCCGCGCACGGCCCGCCGCGCGAGGACGAGCACGTGGTGATCGTGCGCCTGGCCGAGGCCCGGGTCCTGCGGGAGACCGGTGACCTGGAACGCGCTCGGCAGGTGGTGGACGGTCTGGGGCCGACCGTGACGCGGTTGGGCGGTTTCGCGCCGGTCTACGTGGAACCGCAGTGGCTGCTGGTGTCCGCCCTGGTCGCCTGGCGGGCCGGTGACACCGAGCGGGCCCTGCGGGACGCGGGGCGCGCCTGGTGGCGTGCGGTACGCGGGCTCGGTCAGGTCTGCGCGGACGTGCTGGAGGTCCTGGGGCCGTTCGTGGCCTCGCGGGATCCGGAGTGGGCCGCCACACTGCTCGGTTACGCGCACGCGTTGCGCGGGGTGTCGGACGTGGCGAGCCCGCTGGTGCGCCGGACGAGGGAGGAGTTGACGCAGGTGCTGGGCGGGCCGGAGTTCACCCGCCTGGTCGCCCTGGCCGGGCAGGCGGGGGAGCCGGAGGTCCGCGCCCGTGTGGGAGAGTGGCTGTCCCCGTTCGTGCCCGACGACGCCGAGGGCCTCGGGTGACCGGTGTGACCGCGCTGCCCGGTCCGGCTGGTGCCGGTCGGTCGGTGCGACCGGGGCGGTGCCGCCTCCGGGAGGCCGGAGCCGGCACCGCCGTCGGTCGGGCCGCTCAGGTGCGGCGCCGGTAGGCCCACACGGCCAGCGGGCCGAAGATCCCGATGAAGATCGCGGTCCACACCAGGGTCCAGGTCACCGGAACGGCGACGTCGCCGCCGATCATCAGGCCGCGCATGGCGTTCACCACGTGCGTGATCGGGTTGTTCTCCGCGACGGCCCGCATCCAGCCGGGCATGGCCGCCGGGTCCACGAAGGCCGAGCTGCCGAAGGTCAGCGGGAACATGAGGATCATCCCGAAGCTCTGCACGGCCATCGGTGTGCGCACCATCATGCCGACGAAGGCCGACATCCAGCACAGCGCGAAGGCGAACAGCAGGATGAGCGCGGCGGCGGCGACCACTCCGACGACGCCGCCGTCGGGGCGGAACCCGATGGCCAGGCCGACCAGCAGCACCATCACCACGGTGATCGTGTACCGGACCAGGTCGCCCAGGATGGCACCGATCAGCGGCGCGGAGCGGGCGATGGGCAGGGACCGGAAGCGGTCGAAGATGCCCTTCTCCACGTCCTGGCACAGGGTGAACCCGGTGCCCAGCGTGGCGAAGACCACCGACTGGGCGATGATGCCGGGCATGAGGAAGTCCCGGTAGGTCTGCCAGTCGCCCATCATCGCCTGGCCGAAGACGAAGACGAAGAGCGTCACGAACATGATCGGCATGAACAGGAGCCCGAGGACCTCCTCGGGGTTCGCCTTGATCTTCAGGACGCTGCGCCAGGCCAGTTGGAGACCGTTGCTCACCGTGGTCAGCGGGTCGATTCCGCGCGGCGCCTCCGGCACGGCCGCGTCCTTGCGCACCCCTTCGGAGGGTTCGAGGGTGGTTGCGTCGCTCATGCTGGGGTCCCTTTCGCCACGGTCGTGCCCGTGGACTCGTCTTCGGCGGTGTGGCCGGTCAGCGCGAGGAAGACCTCGTCCAGGCTCGGCTTGCGCAGTGAGAGTTCGGCGAGGGTGACCTCCTGCTCGTCGAGGCGGCGGACCACCTCGGGCAGGACGGCCGCGTCGGTGACCGGGACACTCGCCCCCAGCCCGTTGGCGGTCACCGGGCTGCTCGTGACCGCCTCGACGATCCGGACGGCCAGGTCGAGCTGTCCGGGGTCGACCGTGCGCAACTCCAGGACCTGCTTGCCCGCGTGGTTCTTGAGTTCCTCCGGTGTGCCCCGGCTGATCACCCTGCCGTGGTCCAGCACGACGATGTCGTCGGCGAGCTGGTCGGCCTCCTCCAGGTACTGGGTGGTGAGCAGCACGGTGACGCCGTCGTTCACCAGCCCGCGGACCACGTCCCACAGGCCGTTGCGGCTGTGCGGGTCCAGGCCGGTGGTCGGCTCGTCCAGGTACAGGAACGCGGGGCGGCCGACGAGGCTCGCGCCCAGGTCCAGCCGTCGGCGCATGCCGCCCGAGTAGGTCTTGGCGGGACGGCCGGCGGCGTCGGTGAGCTCGAAGCGCTCCAGCAGCTCGGCCGCCCGGGCGCGCGCTGCGGCGCGGCCGAAGCCCAGCAGGCGTGCGATGAGCACGAGGTTCTCGGTGCCGGTCAGTTCGGCGTCCACCGCCGCGTACTGTCCGGTCAGTCCGATCAGGCGGCGTACCTCGTGCGGTCGCCTGACCACGTCGAAGCCCCCGACCTCGGCGTGGCCGCCGTCGGGCCGCAACAGGGTCGACAGGATGCGCACGGTCGTGGTCTTGCCGGATCCGTTGGGCCCCAGGACGCCCAGCACGGCCCCCGTCCTCGCTGTCAGGTCGACCCCGTCCAGGGCGCGCTTGCCCTTGAACTGCTTGACCAGACCCTCCGCGCGGATGGCGTCAGTCATCATGCCTCCGTTTCTACCGTTCGGTCTCCAGTGTGCCGATCCGGTCTGACAGAACGCTGACACACCGTTCCCGGGGTGGTGCGGAGCAGCCAGGACACGGGAAACGGCCGCGGCGGGGCACCCCGCCGCGGCCGTTTCCCGTGTCCTGGCCCGGTGGTGACACGCGCGGGCGCGTCACCACCGGGGTCCGGTCAGTCGCCCTTCTTGGAACCGAACATGATCTCGTCCCACGACGGGACGGAGGCGCGGCGTCCGCGTCCCTTGCGCTTGGCCGCGGTGTGGTCGGACGCCTCCGCTCCGCCGCCCGCGGCGGCCGGGGCCGAGGGCGGCTCGGGAGAGCGCCTCGAAGGGGCCGGGGCGGGGCCGGAGTCGGAGAGCTCGATGGTGGCCCGGCGCCGTCGTGCGGGGCGGGGCTGGACGGGCGGTTCGGCCGCCGGGGGAGCGCTGTCGGGCTCGGCGGCGGGAACGGGGCCGGAGGTGCGCGCCGGAGCCGGTCGGCCGGTGAGGTGCTCGGGAGCCAGCCGGTCGGTCACCCGTTCCGGTGCCCTGTGGTTCGCCGCCGGTTCGGCCGGCGGGGACTCCCGGTAGGGGAGCGGGTTCCGCGGTCGCTGGTGGCGTTCGTCGTGGACGGGTGTGTCGAAGGGGTCGGGGCGGGTCCGGCCCGCGGGGCGCAGCGGCTCGTCCGCACGCGTGTCCCTGGTCGGGGACAACCGACGGGCGGTCGGGGCGGGGTCGGACCGGATTTCTGCGGGCGGTTCGGGTTCCGGACGCGGCCGTTCCACCACTCCCTCGGGACGTCGGGGGGAGAACGGTGTGACCGTGGTGTCCGGCGGCGCCAGAGGGATGGGGGAGGGTGACTCGGAGAACCGGGCGGCCTCCTCGTCCGCGGGCGTGACGCTGTTGTGTCTGGGCTCGTACAGCCAGTGGGCGACGCGCTCGTCACCCCCGTGGAGGAAGACGAGCTTGATCTGCCAGGTCCGGTCCTCGCGCCTCCAGGAGTCCCACGAGGCGTCGCCGGTCTCCAGTTGGTGGGCGCCGATCCGCTTGCCGACCACCTCCTCCAGGGAGGGGCCGGGGGCGGCGTCGCCCGAGGCGCGCACGGTGGCGCGCTGGGCCTGTTGGGCGATGTACTCGCGTTCCTGGAGTACGGGGCCCTCGAACCAGCGCACCCGTTCGATGGGGATCCCGGAGATCTCGGAGATGGCCTCCGCGGTCTCGCCGGACCGGATGCGGGCCTGGATTTCCTTGGGGCGCAACGGATTCTCCACTTCGATCTCGTACTGGCCGAGCCGGGAGAACTGGCCGCGTACGGCGGCGCGGAGGCGGTCGTCGACGGGCAGCATGAAGCGGGTTCCACGGCCCGTGCTGGCAAGCACCAGGTAGGTGCCGTCCTCGCTCACGGCCACGAGGCGAAGCTCGTGCATCGCCCTCCCTTTCGCGTCCCGTCGAGGGCAGGTTCGGCGGCCAACCCCCGCGTTCTCCAAGTCTGGTCGGCCGACAACGGTTCGGCCAGTACCGCGCCTGGCATGTCCGAACTGTGTGCCCGCCTCCCGTCCGCGGTCTCACCACGGTTGGGAGCCGCCCCGGGGAGGCCCGGGGCCCTCACGGTCGTCTCCGGTGCCAATCCTGACACGCGGACCCTGCTCCGACCGGGAGCGGTCTGCTCGCGGAATGTCTTGCCTCCCGCGCCAGGGCTCCGCCGCGATGGTATCCCGCGGGTACCGAATCACCCCAGGCCTGGGGAAAACTCCGATCTTGGACCCACGGCAAGCACACATGGATCCGTATCGCAAATCGACACGCCGATGTCTATCGTCCAGTGACCCTTCTTAACTCCTGGCGTTATCGGGCACTTGGTGCGCTTAGCCTAAGTTCTTCACTTATGGGCGCTTTGTGGTGGATTGCGGACTTGGGTCGATCCGCCGCCCGCCCCACGGATCACCATCGAGTTCCCACCGCGCCCCCGCGCGGTCAGAGAAGGGGGGATGACCGGATGGGTCGGACCGGACACCACGGGTCGCACGACGGCGGGGAGGAGGGCGGCGCCCCGCGAGCGCCGGAGGAGGAGGGGCCGGTGAGGAAGCGGATCGACCTGAGCCTGTCCCAGGTCGCCGGGGCCGGTGCCGCGACCCTCACCGCGGCGACCGCTGCCTCCTACCTGAACGTGTACGGCACCGTCATCGGCGCCGCGGTCATCGCCGTCCTGAGCACGGTCGCCAGCCCCCTGCTCCAGCACTGGTTCTCCCGGAGCGGCGAGCAGGCCAGGCAGCTGGCGGGGAAGGCGGTCTGCGTCACGGCGTTCCCCACCACCGCGAAGGGCGCCCCCGCCGACGGCGGGACGGACCCCGACAGCACCCGCACGACGGCGCTGCCCCATGTCGCGGCGGCGGAGGCGGTCGGGCCGGGCGCGGGGGACGTCGGCGTGACCCGCACGATGGCGCTGCCCACGGTGACCGAGGACGGGGAGGACGCCTCCGGGCAACGACCGGCTCGACGCGGACGGCGTGCCGTGCTGATCCCGGCCATCGTCGTGTTCATCCTGGTCATGCTGGTGATCCTGGCCTTCGAGCTGCTCACCGGTCGCTCCATGACCGCGTGGATGCACGGCTACGACGAACCCACCGCGCCCTCGATCCTCGGCGGCGGGACATCGGCGCCACCCGCGCAGGAGGAGCCCGGGACCCCCGAGACCACCGTGGAGGTGCCCGAGACCACCGGCGGAGGCGCGGAGGGGACCACCGGCGTCCCGGAGGACGGCGGGGCCACGGAGGGGACCGACGGCACCGGGGAGGCCGAAACGGACGGCGGGGCCGGGGACGGTCAGCCCTCCGTCACTCCCACACCCGACCCCGGCGACGCCGGTGACGGCGGCACCGGCGGGGGAGGGGAGACCGCCGAGCCGACCCCGCCGGTGGAGGGGGGCGGCGTCGACCCGGAGGGGACCGGGCCGGACGGGGAGGCGCCCGCCGCCGACGACTCCCCCGGCGCGGACCCCCGGGCCGGGACCTGATCCGGCCCCTTCCCGCCTGTCGCCGGCGTGGTCACCTCGAGCGGTGTGGTTCGGGCGCCGCCGGGGTTGTGCGGGACGAGGCGAGCCGCGAGCGGGGAACGAGCGTCAGGCGCGGCCGGGGACGAGGAACCCCTGGCCTTCCGGGCGCCCGAACGCGGGCCGGAGCCAGGCGGAGGCCCCGAGCGGACGCCGCCTAGCCGAACACCCGGTCCAGGTAGGCGTTGCCGAACCGCCGGTGCGGATCCACCCGGTCGCGCACGGCCAGCGCCTCGCCCAGCCTCGGGTACACCTTCTCCAGGTAGGCGTGGTCACGGGTGTGCATCTTGCCCCAGTGGGGGCGGCCGCCCACGGACGTGAACACCGCCTCCAGGTCGGCGAAGTACGCCTCGTACGGCGTCCCCTGGTACATGTGCACCGCCACGTAGGCCGTCTCCCGCCCGTGGGCGGTGGACAGCCACACGTCGTCGGCCGGGGCGAACCGTACCTCCACCGGGAAGCTCACCCGGTGGTCGCCCCGGTCGACGATCGACCGCGCCTCGCGCAGCACGTCCACCACGTGTTCGGCCGGGATCGCGTACTCCATCTCCACGAAGCGCACGTCGCGCACCGAGGCGAACACCTTGTGTGACACGTCCGTGTAGGTGCGCGCGGACAGGGCGCGCGAGCTGATCCGGTTCACCCGGGGCACCAGGGAGGGGAAGCGCCTGCACAGCCGGTTGACGCGGTCGAAGACCGTGTTGGAGAGGAAGTCGTCGTCCAGCCAGGCCTGGAAGTCGGACAGGGGCTGGGCCGGACCCTCGGTGATGTTGTTGCGCTTGGTGTTGGTGTTGCCTGTGTGCGGGAACCAGAAGAACTCGAAGTGGTCGTTGTCCGCACGCAGCTCCGGCAGCCGCTCCAGAACCTCGTCCAGCGGCATCGGCTCCTCGCGCGCGTGCAGCAGGAACGCGGGACGCACGGCCATGGTCAGCGCGGTGACCACGCCGAACGCGCCCAGCCCCACCCGGGCCGCGTGGAACAGGTCGGGCTCGCGTTCGGCGGAGCACTCCACGACCGACCCGTCGGCCAGGACCATCTCCAGCCCGACCACCTGGCTGGCCAGGCCCCCCGCGTCGCGTCCGGTCCCGTGCGTGCCGGTCTGCACGGCACCCGCCACGGTCTGTACGGCGATGTCGCCCATGTTGGCCAGGGCCACCCCGTGCTCGGCCAGGGCGTCGTTCAGGTCGCACAGCGGCAGCCCCGCCTCGACCGTGACCGTTCCGGCGGCCGGGTCGACCGAGCGCACCGCGGACAGCGAGGTGGGGGAGAGGAGGAGCCCGTCGGTGACGGCCACGTCGGTGAAGGAGTGGCCGGACCCGACCATCCGGACCCGCAGGTCCTCCGCCGCGGCGGAGGAGACCGCCGCGGCGACCTCCTCGGTACTGTTCGGGGCCGCCGTCCTCCGGGGGCGCGCCTGGTGGGTGCCCGCCCATGTGGTCCACAACACGTCAGTCATGCGACGTGACATTACCCACCGGTCACTTGTGTGGCCAGAGGGGGCCCGGACCGAACCGAGCCGAAGAACACAGGCCGCCGCGGCGGGGGCGGTCCGGGAAGCGCCCGCAGGGCTGGTTGGATGGGTCCCATGAGGCCTTACGACGCGTTTTTGCTGATCTCCTTCGGCGGCCCGGAGGGCGAGGACGAGGTCATCCCCTTCCTGGAGAACGTCACCCGCGGGCGCAACATCCCCCGCGAACGGTTGGCCGAGGTGGGAGAGCACTACTTCCTGTTCGGTGGCGTGAGCCCGATCAACCAGCAGTGCCGGGACCTGATCGCCGCGATCACCGACGACTTCGCCGAGAACGGGGTGGACCTGCCCGTCTACTGGGGCAACCGGTTCTGGGCGCCGATGCTCACCGACACCCTCGCCAGAATGCGTGACGACGGCGTGCGCAGGGTGCTGGCCCTGCCCACCTCCGCGTACTGCAACTGGTCCAGCCGGACCGCCTACCGCGAGGACATCGACCGGGCCCGAGCCGCCCTGGGCGACGACGCGCCCGAGATCGACCTGATCCGCCCCTTCTACGACCACCCGGGCTTCGTCGAGCCGCTGGTCGAGCACACCGCCGCCGCCCTGGCCGCGCTCCCCGACGACCAGCGCGAGGGCGCGCACCTGCTGTTCTCCGCGCACTCCATCCCCACCGCGATGGCCGGGGCCAGCGGCGGCCCCGACCAGGGGTTCGGTCCGGAGGGGGCCTACGGCGCCCAGCTCGCCGAGGTGGCGCGGCTGGTGGCCGAGCGGCTCGAGGGCGACCACCCCTACGAGGTCGTCTACCAGAGCCGCAGCGGCCCGCCCAGCCAGCCCTGGCTGGAGCCGGACGTCAACGACCGGATGGAGGAGCTCGCCAAGGAGGGGGTGCCCGCGATCGTGGTCGTCCCGCACGGGTTCGTCTCCGACCACATGGAGGTCAAGTTCGACCTCGACGTGGAGGCCCGCGAGACCGCCCGGAAGCTGGGCGTGGGCTACGAGCGCGCGCTCAGCCCCGGCACCCACCCGCGCTTCGTCTCCATGGTCACCGAGCTCGTCCGCGAGCACGGCGCTCGGACCGCACCGGTGCGGCTGAGCGGGCTGCCGCGGTGCGCCGAGGCCGACCGGGCCTGCTGCAAGCAGCGCTGAGCCGGGGCGGGTCGGAGGCCCGCGGCCGTGCCCGTCCCGGGCCTCCGACCCGCCCGCCGCCGCCCCCGACGCACGCCCGCCGCACGGCCCCCGTTCTCCGCGACCCCGGCGGCATCCGGGCCGCGATCCCCTGGGGGAGCGCTCCGGCGGCCGCCCCAGCGGTCGCCGGGGAGGCGCCCGATAGGGTCACCTCCAGACCACAAGTCGACGGTTCAGGAGGATTCGCCTTGGTTCGTTCCTGGTATGAACTACCGGAGTACGTCCGTCTCCGCCGTGTCAACGGGCTGCGCCTCTCCCCGGACGGCACCCGCCTCGTGGCGCCCGTCAGCGGGCTCGCCCCCGACGGCACGTCCTTGCGCAGCGCCCTGTGGGAGATCGACGCCGTCCCCGGGTCCGAGGGCGGGAGCGCTCCCCGACGGTTGACCCGCTCCGCCGGGGGCGAGAGCACCGCCGCCTTCCTCCCCGACGGATCGGTCCTGTTCACCTCCGGCCGCCCCGACCCCGACACCGCCTCCGACGACACCCCCGGCGCCGCGCTGTGGCTGCTGCCCGCCGGGGGCGGTGAGGCCCGCCAGGTCGCCTCCCGCCCCGGCGGCGTCTCCTCCTTCACCGTCGCCCGCGACTCCGGCCTGGTCGCCTTCACCAGCGACGTCCACCCCGGCGCCGAGACCGCCGAGGCCGACCGGGAGGCGCGCAAGGCCCGGGAGGAGGCGGGGGTCACCGCGATCCTCCACGAGGCCCTGCCCGTCCGCTACTGGGACGGCGACATCGGCCCGGACCACCCGCGCCACCTGGTCGCCGCACCGCCCGCCGACGACGAGTCGGGCCTGGGCGAGCACCGGGACCTGACCCCCGACGCCGGGACGGCCCTGGTGACCGTCTCCAGCGAGCTCACCCCCGACGGCTCCGCCCTCGTCACCGGATGGCAGGTCCCCACAGGGAGGGGGAACGACCGCACCGACGCCGTCGTCGTCGACACCGCCACCGGCGAGCGCCGCACCCTGGCCAGCGACCCCGACCGCGACTTCGACGGACCGCGGGTCTCCCCGGACGGGCGCCACGTCCTCCTCGCGCGCGGATCGGCGGGCACCTACGACGGCGAACCCCGCGACCTCACGCTCTGGCTGGTCGACCTCGCCACGGGCGAGGGCCGCGACCTGCTGCCCGACCACGAACTCTGGCCGCGCGACTACGCGTGGGCGGCCGACTCCCGGACCGTCTTCCTCGTCGCCGACCAGAACGGCCGCAGGCCGGTCTTCCGCCTCGACCTGGACACCGGGGCCCTCACCCGCCTCACCGGCGACCACGGCGCCTACAGCGCACTCAACCCCTCGCCCGACGGCCGCCACGTCTTCGCGCTGCGCGACGCCTGGGACGCCCCGCCCGCGCCCGTGCGCCTGGACGCCGCCGCCACCGACGGCGCGCCCACGCCGCTGCGCACGCCCGGCTCCGAGCTGACCATGCCCGGCACCCTGACCGAGATCGAGACCACGGCCGACGACGGTGCGCGGATCCGTGCCTGGCTCGTCCTGCCGGAGGAGGCGTCGGCCGAGTCCCCCGCCCCGCTGATGCTCTGGGTGCACGGCGGTCCCTACATGAGCTTCAACGGCTGGTCCTGGCGCTGGAACCCGTGGCTGCTCGCCGCGCGCGGTTACGCGGTCCTGCTGCCGGACCCCGCCCTGTCCACCGGGTACGGCCAGGACATGCTGCGCCGCGCCTGGGGGGCGTGGGGACCGCGCACGCACGCCGACGTCATGGCCATCACCGACGCCGCCGAGGCGCGCGAGGACGTCGACGCCGACCGCACCGCCATGATGGGCGGCTCCTTCGGCGGATACATGGCCAACTGGATCGCCGGACACACCGACCGGTTCCGGGCCATCGTCTCGCACGCCTCACTGTGGGCGCTGGACGGCTTCAGCTGCACCACCGACCACCCCGCGGTGTGGGAGAGGGAGTTCGGGACCCCGCTCGCCCGGCCCGACCGCTACACGCTGAACTCGCCGCACCTGCACGCCGACCGCATCCGCACACCCATGCTCGTCATCCACGGGGACAAGGACTACCGCGTGCCCATCGCGGAGGGGATGCGGCTGTGGCGCGACCTGCTCCTGCACGAGGTGGACGCCAAGTTCCTCTACTTCCCGGACGAGAACCACTGGATCCTCAAGCCCGGCAACTCCCGGATCTGGTACGAGACGATCTTCGCCTTCCTGGACCACCACGTCCACGGCAAGGAGTGGACCAGGCCGGAACTCCTGTAGTCCTCGTCCTCGACGCACACCGCCCGCGACCCACGAACGGGGGACCACACGTGAGTACCACCCACCACCCGCCGGACCCGGAGGAGCTGCGCGCGCTCGCCGTGCGCGTGGCCGTCGAGGCCGGGGAGCTCGCCGCCCGGGGGCAGGCGGGGATCACCGTGCTCGACACCAAGTCCAGCCCCACCGACGTCGTCACCAAGATGGACCGGGCCGCGGAGGAGCTGATCCGCACGCGACTGCTGGCGGCCCGCCCGGACGACGCGGTCCTGGGCGAGGAGGGCGGCGGGGTCGACGGCACCAGCGGTGTGCGGTGGATCGTCGATCCGATCGACGGGACGGTCAACTACCTGTACGGCAGCCCCGACTGGGCGGTGGCGATCGCGGCCGAGGTCGACGGCCGGGTCGTCGCCGCGGCCGTGAACGTGCCCTCGCGCGGGGAGATGTTCGAGGCGGCCCTGGGGCACGGGTCCCGCCGCAACGGTGCGGCGCTGCGTGCCCCGGACGCGGTGCCGCTGGACCGGGCCCTGGTCGCCACCGGCTTCGGGTACGCCTCCGAGCGGCGCGCCCAGCAGGCGCGGGTCCTGCTGGAGGTGCTTCCCCGGGTCCGCGACATCCGGCGCTGCGGTGCGGCCGCCGTGGACCTGACCGGTCTGGCGACCGGTCGTACCGACGCCTACTACGAGCGCGGGCTCAACCCCTGGGACTGGGCCGCGCCCGGCCTGGTCGCCAGTGAGGCGGGCGTGCGCGTGGGCGGCGCCGCGGGCGGGCCGCCCAGCGGCGATCTGGTGATCGCGGCGCGGCCCGAGCTGTACGAGGAGCTCGACCGTCTGCTGGCCCCCCTGGGCGCCGACACGGACGGCTGAGAGTGCCGGGCGCGAGGGCGCCGGCCTCCCGCGGCCCGGGTGACACACGAGGGGCGGGGCGGACCACAGGTCCACCCCGCCCCGGGTACGCGGCCCCTACCGGGGGATCCGGATCAGGGCCGTCGACCCCGCGTCAGCAGCGGGTGTCGATGCCGTTGCGAGCCGCGATCCGGTACAGGTCCTCCAGCTCCGACGCGTGCGTGTCGGCGAGGAAGTCGTCCCCGGCGGCCTGCGCCGAGCGGAGCGACCGGGAGGTCTCGTTGATCCGGACCTTGATCTCTGCGAGGAACTCGCCCATGACACCTCTTTCAGGGGTCGGCACCAGGGCATGGGGATGCCCTGGTGGAAAGCCGTCAGCGCACGACAACGTGTGCCCGCGCGATGCGTTGGCGCCACATCGGTGTGACGCGTGCCCGTCGCGGTCCGGCCCGGGGGGCCGGTGTCCACGCGTGCGTCTATTACCCCTACCGCACCGTGATCCAAACCAAACCACCACCCCCGGTTTCCCTTCCCCGGCGGCCGGATCCCGGACGCGGCCCGGGGCCGGGTGTCACATGACACATTTCCCGTGGACGTCCGATGCTTACTTGTTTCTTATTCTTGATGTGTCAGATTCGAGATGTGCGGGGTTGGGCCGCCGCCGACGGTTGGGGGATTCGTCGGCGGCGGCTCCCCGTGCGAAGCAGGGGAGCAATGCTCCCGGCCCAGCGCCCGTGTCCCCACGGGGCGGGGAGAGCGGTTCTCCGTGGCGGAGTCCACGGCGGGTTTACCGGCTCCTTACCCCGGATGTGGGAGAACGGATGACGCGGCCGGGACCAAGAACGCCGCTGCCGGTGTGTTGGGGGATGCGCCGGCAGCGGCCCCTCTTCTTTTCCCACGCAACAGAGGTCGAGAAGGTCAACGTGCGCGTACTCGTGGTCGAAGACGAACGGGTCCTGGCCGACACCGTGGCGGTCGGGCTCCGGCGCGAGTCGATGGCGGTCGACGTGGTCTATGACGGCGACACCGCCCTGGAGTACGTCGCGGTCAACGACTACGACGTGGTCGTCCTCGACCGCGACCTCCCCGGGACCCACGGCGACGACGTCGCCCGCTCACTGGTCGGCGACAGCTACACCGGCCGCATCCTCATGCTCACCGCGTCCGGCGGTGTGCAGGACAAGGTGGACGGGCTGACCCTCGGCGCCGACGACTACCTGGCCAAGCCCTTCGCCTTCGCCGAACTCGTCGCCCGCGTGCACGCCCTGGGCCGCCGCGCGGTCCCGCCGCTGCCGCCCGTCCTGGAACGGCACGGCATCACGCTCGACCCCGCCAACCACCGGGTCCGCCGGGACGGCCGGGAGCTGTCGCTCACGCCCAAGGAGTTCGCCGTCCTCCAGGTGCTCATGCGCGCCCGGGGCACGGTGGTCAGCGCGGAGGGTCTGCTGGAGAAGGCATGGGACGAGAACGCCGACCCGTTCACCAACGTCGTCAGGGTCACGGTGATGACCCTGCGCAAGAAGCTCGGTGACCCGCCGGTCATCCAGACCGTCCCCGGCGCGGGGTACCGGCTGTGAGACCCGCGGAGCGACCGGAGCCGGGGCAGGTGGAGCCCACCCGCCCGGGCGACACCGGCACGTGGCGCAGGCTCAACACCGTCGCCCCCTCCGGTGCGGGCGCGGAGCGCTCCGCCGCCGCCGAGCGGGTGCACCGCTTCACGGACAACCTCAGCCTGCGCTCGCGGCTCACCCTCATCTACGGGATGCTGTTCTTCGCCGCGGGCTCGGTTCTGGTCCTGGTCAACTACCTCATCGTCACGGTCCTGCTCAACGCCCTCCTGGCCGAGGACAGCGCCTCGGAGCTGGCCATGCAGAGCTACCTCATCGAGGAGGTGCTCACCCACGTCACGCGGTTCTCCCTGCTGGCCCTGTTCCTGGTGGGGCTGCTCGCGGTGGCCCTCGGGTACGCGGTGGCCGGCCGGGCCCTCTCCCCGCTCCAGAAGATCACCCGTATCGCCCGTCGGCTGTCCGAGCGCTCCCTGCACGAACGGATCGCCCTCTCCGGCCCGGACGACGAGATCCGCGAACTCGCCGACACCTTCGACGGGATGCTGGAACGGCTCGACCGGGCCTTCGACGGCCAGCGCCGGTTCGTCGCCAACGCCTCGCACGAGCTGCGCACCCCGCTGGCGATCAACCGGACACTCCTGGAGGTGGCGCTCAGCGCCCCCGACGTCTCCGCCGACCTCAAGAGCGTCGGGCAGACCCTGCTGGAGACCAACGCGCGGCACGAACGCCTCATCGACGGCCTCCTCTTCCTGGCCAAGAGCGACCGTGAACTGGAGTCGCGCACCCGGGTCGACCTCGGCGAGGTCGCGGAGACGGTGCTCAGCCAGTTGGCCGGCGACCTGTCCGAATCCGGCCTCCAGCTGCGTCTGGACCTGCGCCCCGCGCTCGTGGAGGGTGACCCCGTCCTCCTGGAGCGGCTCGTGGGCAACCTCGTGGAGAACGCCCTCAAGTACAACGTCAGGGAGGGTGAGATCACCGTCCGCAGCGGCATGTACGAGGGCAGGCCCGCGATCCAGGTGGAGAACTCGGGCAAGGTGATCCCCGCCTACGAGATCGAGGGCCTCTTCGAGCCGTTCCGCCGCGGTTCCGGCGACCGGGTCGGATCGGGGCGCAGCGCCGGTCTCGGGTTGTCCATCGTCCGGTCCGTGGTGCGCGCGCACGACGGTGTCGTGACCGCCTGGCCGCGCGCGGGCGGCGGACTCGTCGTCACCGTGTGCCTGCCGGTTCCCCCCGCTGAGGTGGCCGACCGCCGCTGAGGGCCGCACCCGAGCTGCGCACGGCCACGCTTCGTGGTATCTATACGTGTCCGAAGACACGCCCACCCCTGTCACGAGCGCCGACTCCGGGTGGGTATGCTTCCCCGGGCGTGGACACGGAGGGAATCCCTCCTGACGTGGGCATGTCTTGGTTCTTGCCCGTCGGTGGGGGAGTGTTCCGCGCTCGTCCTCGATGGGCGGAAGCAGGGTTTTCAGGTCTATCGGGGACCCCGACGCTGGGTAGTACACGGGGAACCGGCCGACGCGCGGCCGCCGTGGCCGCCTTCGGTCACGATCCCACGGAGGTGCTGCTGACCTGTGGACGGTGACCCGGGAGGGGGCACGGTTCGCCGGGGTCGGAGAAACTCATCGGCCGAACCGGGCACAACGAAGGTCTCTCAAGCGTTACACCCGCGCGACGAGGCACTGAACGAGGGGGATGGAGTTAGCACAGATGGCCACCGACTACGACAGCCCGCGCAAGACTGACGAGGAAATCAACGAGGACAGTCTCCAGGAGTTGCAGGCGCGGCGCGCGGACAAGAGCGCCGGGCCGATCGACGCCGACCCCGACGAGGTCGCCGAAGGTCTGGAGCTGCCCGGCGCGGACCTGTCCGGCGAGGAGCTCGCGGTCCGCGTCCTCCCACGCCAGTCCGACGAGTTCACCTGCGCGCGGTGCTTCCTGGTGCACCACCGCAGCCAGCTCGCCGAACAGCGTGACAGGCAGCTGATCTGCAAGGAGTGCGTCTGACCGGACGGGGCGGGCCACCGTCCCCGTCCGTGGCGCCGCCGTCCCCGGCCCCGGGGCCCGCGCGGCGGTGCTGGCGGCGTGCACGGCGGTGGACGGCCGACCACACGCGAGGAGCGTGCGGTGGGCCGTCCACCGCGTGCGTGTTCGCCTCGGGCCCCGGCTTGGCTCCGGCCCGTGTCCGGGCGCCCCGGGGCACCCTCAGGGGAGCGCGGTCAGGCCTCGATCTCGTCGCGGTCGGAGCGGTACAGCCCCTTGCGCGCGGTGCGCACGGCCAGTACCCGGGCGACCTCCACGCCGACACCGGCCACCACGGCCCATCCCAGCGCGCGGCCGAGGCCGACCTCGGGTGACTCCAGGTCCGTCGGAGGCTCCTCTCCGGTCGCCCGGGTCCAGGCGAAGGTCAGGGCTTTGCGGGTGACGTACTCCGCGGCGAACCCCGCCACGAATCCGAGCAGAGCGGGGGCGAGTTCACCGCCGTCCTTCTTGGCCATATCGTCTCGTTCACCGTTTCCGTTGGGCTGCCAAGACGCGCGGGAGGCGCGCCGTATCCGTACGGGGATCCTTTCACGGACGCCCCGTGACCCGATGATACCCCGGTGGGGTATTGATCTCCTTGTGGGAGACGCGAAAAAGCGGAACGATCACGGTCGGCGGCGGACTACCATTGCCCCATGACCAACCGCTCTCATTCCTTCCGCATGCCCGACAAGCCTTCGCTGGACGGTATCGAGGCGAAGTGGGTCGACGTATGGGATGAGTCCGGCGTCTACCACTTCGACCGCACCCGCAGTCGCGAGGACGTCTACTCCATCGACACCCCTCCGCCGACCGTCTCGGGTTCGCTGCACATCGGCCACGTGTTCTCCTACACGCACACCGACACCGTCGCCCGCTTCCAGCGGATGAACGGCAAGGCCGTCTTCTACCCGATGGGCTGGGACGACAACGGCCTGCCCACCGAACGCCGCGTCCAGAACTACTACGGCGTCCGCTGTGACCCGTCGATCCCCTACGACGCGGACTTCCAGCCCCCGGAGAAGCCCAACCCCAAGCGGCAGGTCCCCATCTCCCGCCGCAACTTCATCGAGCTGTGCGACCGGCTCACCGAAGAGGACGAGAAGGTCTTCGAGTCGATCTGGCGCCGCCTCGGACTCAGCGTCGACTGGCGGCACACCTACGCCACCATCGACGACAACTCCCGCGCCGCCGCCCAGCGCGCCTTCCTGCGCAACCTGGCCCGCGGTGAGGCCTACATGGCCGAGGCGCCCACGCTGTGGGACGTCACCTTCCGCACCGCCGTCGCCCAGGCCGAGCTGGAGGACCGGGAGCGTCCCAGCGCCTATCACAAGCTCGCCTTCCACAAGCCCGACGGGGAACCGGTCCACATCGAGACCACCCGCCCCGAACTGCTCGCGGCCTGCGTCGCCCTGGTCGCCCACCCCGACGACGAGCGCTACCAGAACCTGTTCGGCACCACCGTGCGCACGCCGGTCTTCGGCGTCGAGGTCCCGGTCCGTCCGCATCGCCTCGCCGACCCCGAGAAGGGGTCCGGCATCGCGATGATCTGCACCTTCGGTGACATCACCGACGTCACCTGGTGGCGCGAGCTCCAGCTGGAGACCCGCCCCGTCATCGGCTGGGACGGCCGCATCATGGCCGACCCGCCCAAGGGCCTGGAGTCCCCGGAGGGCCGCGAGGCCTACGCCACGCTCGTCGGAGCCACCGTGCACACCGCGCGCGAGCGCATGGTCGAGCTCCTGCGCGCCAGCGGTGACCTGATCGGCGAGCCCAGCCCGATCACCCACCCGGTGAAGTTCTACGAGAAGGGCGACAAGCCCCTGGAGATCGTCACCACCCGCCAGTGGTACATCCGCAACGGCGGTCGTGACGAGGAACTGCGCGAACAGCTCATCCAGCGCGGCCGGGAGCTCGTCTGGCACCCCGAGCACATGCGCTCGCGGTACGAGAACTGGGTCGGCGGCCTCAACGGCGACTGGCTGATCAGCCGCCAGCGCTTCTTCGGCGTGCCCTTCCCCGTCTGGTATCCGCTCGACGCCGAGGGCAACCCGCGCTACGACGAGCCGATCGTCCCGGGGGAGGCACAGCTGCCCGTCGACCCCAGCTCGCAGACGCCCGAGGGGTACACCGAGGACCAGCGCGGCCAGGCGGGCGGTTTCATCGGCGACCCCGACGTGATGGACACCTGGGCGACCTCCTCCCTGTCGCCGCAGATCGCCTCCGGCTGGGAACGCGACCCCGACCTGTTCGAGCGCGTCTTCCCGATGGACTTCCGCCCCCAGGGCCAGGACATCATCCGCACCTGGCTGTTCTCCACGGTCGTGCGCGCCCACTTCGAGAACGGCACCCTGCCCTGGAGCACCACCGGCATCTCCGGCTGGATCCTGGACCCGGACCGCAAGAAGATGTCCAAGTCCAAGGGCAACGTCGTCACCCCGATCGCCCTGCTGGAGAAGTACAGCTCCGACGCGGTCCGGTACTGGGCGGCCAGCGGCCGTCTGGGCACCGACACCGCGATGGACGAGGGCCAGATGAAGGTCGGCCGGCGGCTGTCCATCAAGATCCTCAACGCCAGCAAGTTCGTCATGTCGGTCGCGGGCGAGGGCGCCGCCACCGACCCGGCCGCGGTCACCGAGCCCCTGGACCGGGCGATGCTGGCCGCCCTGGCGGACGTGGTGGAGGACGCCACCGCCGCCTTCGCCGCCTACGACCACACCCGGGCGTTGGAGCGCACCGAGCGCTTCTTCTGGGACTTCTGCGACGACTACCTGGAACTGGTCAAGGCCCGCGCCTACGACACCGAGTCGCCCGAGGGCGCCTCGGCGCGCGCCGCCCTGCTCACCGCCCTGGGCGCCCTGCACCGGTTGTTCGCGCCCTTCGTCCCCTTCGTCACCGAAGAGGTCTGGAGCTGGTGGCAGGACGGGTCGGTGCACACCCAGCCCTGGCCGGACGCCGCCGAGTACCGCGCCGCCGCCGCCGACGGCGACCCGGCCGTGCTGGCCGCCACCGCCGAGGTCCTGCGTGCGGTGCGCAAGGCCAAGTCCGAGGCCAAGCTGTCCATGCGCGCGGAGGTCGAGCGCGTCCGGGTGTCGGGCAAGCAGGTCGAGTCGGCCCGCGCGGCCAGCGCTGACATCGCCGCGGCGGGCCGCGCCGCGGGGATCGACTTCGAGGCCACCGACGAGGCCGAGCTCACCGTCGAGGTGACGCTGCCGGAGCCGACCGAGGGCTGATCCCGTGCCGCCCCCGTCCGGCCTCCGGGCGGGGGCGCCACCTCACGCGCCGGTGCCGTCGGACACCGGCCCCGCCTCCCGGGGGCGATAGGCTCAGCGGTTGTGAGTACCTCATCCCTGGAAGGCGGTCGGATCCCGATCACGGTCCGCCGCCTGGACCCCGGACTTCCCCTGCCCGAGTACGCGCATCCCGGTGACGCGGGTGCCGACCTGTACACCGCCGTCGACGTCGAACTCGCGCCGGGGGAGCGGGCCACGGTCCCCACCGGCCTGGCGATCGCCCTTCCCGACGGGCTCGCCGCCTTCGTGCACCCGCGCTCGGGTCTGGCGGCCCGTTGCGGGGTGACCATAGTCAACGCGCCGGGCACCGTCGACGCGGGGTACCGCGGCGAGATCAGGGTGACACTCATCAACACCGACCGGGAGACCCCCGTGCGGCTGTCCCGTGGCGACCGCATCGCGCAGCTGGTCATCCAGCGCGTGGAACGGGTCGGGTTCGTCGAGGCGGACTCCCTGCCCGAGTCGGTGCGCGGCACGGGCGGTTTCGGTTCGACCGGGGGCCACGCCGCGCTGCGGTGACGGTGCCCCGACACCCCGGTGCGACCCGGGATCAACGGAAGCGGAGAGGTGAGGGCGTGTTTGGACGCCGCCGTAAGAAGCGGGACGACCAGGCCGGCAGAGGCGCGCAGACCGGGGCGCAGTCCCGGAGGACGGGCGCCGCGGGAGAGGTCTCCTTCGACAACGAGGTCGAGCCAGCCAAGCCGACCGAGCAGATCGTCAAGGAGGCCGACCAGTACCGTGCCACCGGCCCGTGGGACTCCACCGAGCAGGTCCCCGAGGCCCGTCGGATGGACCTGGGCAGCATCCGGCTGCCGATGGAGCAGGGCACCGAGATCCAGGTGAACGTCGCCCAGGACGCCCAGGGCAAGCAGAAGATCATCGGTGTGACCCTGGTCCGGGGCAAGACCGCGCTCCAGGTGCAGCCCTTCGCCGCCCCCAAGTCCTCCGGGCTGTGGGACGAGATGCGCGCGGAACTGCGTGAGCAGGTCACCAAGCAGGGCGGCAAGGCCGAGGAGCACGACGGAACCTTCGGCCCCGAGCTCCAGGCGGTCATCCCGGTCAAGGGCAAGACGACCGAGGACGGCAGGCAGCTGGGCCAGCGCGTGCGGTTCATCGGTGTGGACGGTCCGCGCTGGGTACTGCGTGGCGTGATCCGCGGCGAGGGCGCCGCCAGACCCGAGGTGATGGCCGAGGCCGAGCAGCTGTTCGCCAACATCGTCGTGGTCCGCGGCGACCAGCCGGTGCCGCCCAGCGAACTGCTGGAGATCACCGTGCCCAAACAGCTCCAGGAGCAGATGGCCGCCGCCGTCAAGGCCCGCGCGGCCCAGCGCGGCAACGCCGGGAGTTCCCCGAACGGCTCCGCGCCCGGAGGCCAGACGGGACAGGTGCCCGGCGGCGCCGGTTCCTGAGCACCCCGCTTCGGTGTGCCGGGGAGGCGTGCGCTCTAGGCTGAGGGCCATGACGGACATGAACGAGAGCAGCGCCCCCCGGCCGCTTCCCGAGGACTGGAACCGCGCCCTGGCGGTGGTCGCCCACCCCGACGACCTGGAGTTCGGGGTCTCGTCGGCACTCGCCCGCTGGACCGGCCAGGGCAAGAGCGTGGTCGAGCTCATGGTCACCCGAGGCGAGGCGGGTATCGACAGCCTCCACCCGCAGGAGTGCGGCCCCCTGCGCATGGCCGAACAGCGCGCCTCCGCGGCCGCCGTGGGCGCCGAGACGGTGGAGTTCCTCGACTTCGCCGACGGTGCCCTGGAGTACGGCCTGCCGCTGCGCCGAGCGCTCGCCGACGCGATCCGGCGGCACCGCCCGGACGTCATCGTCTCCATCAACTTCCGCGAGGCCTTCCCGGGCGGTACGTCCTTCAACCACGCCGACCACCGGGTGCTCGGCCCCGCCCTGCTGGACGCCGTGCGCGACGCCGCCAACCGGTGGGTGTTCACCGACCAGCTCGGCGACGGCGTCGAACCGTGGTCCGGGGTGCGCTTCGTGGCCTTCGGCGCCTCGCCGACGCCGACGCACTACGTGGAGCTGGGCGAGGCCGACCTGGCCGCGGGGATCGCCTCCCTGGACGCGCACGAGGTGTACCTGGCCAACCTCGACGGCTTCGACCAGAGGTCCTTCCTGTCCAGCGCCGCCGCCGAGGCGGGCGGTCGGGTCGGGGCGGCGCTGGCCACCGAGTTCGAGGTCTTCGACGCCTGACCCTTCCGGACCCGCCGGCCGCTCAGGACGCGGCGGGTCCGGGGTCCTCGGGGTCGGTGACGCGGCCCAGGAAGAGGATCGCCCCGCCGCGCCGCAGGACGAACACGAACGGCCGGTCCGCGGTGAACTCCACGGACGGGGGCGGTGCGGCCGGGGCGCCCGAGGGAGCCGCCACGGCCGTGGCCGCCGCGGCCTCGGCGCCCCTCTCGTCGACGCTGATCACCGACCGGTGCAGGATCGACCGCGCCTCGACCGGCCGCTCGCTCAAGCCGTCCAGCTCGACCCCCACCCGGTGGAGGGTGAGCTCGGCCAGTGCGTCGAGGACCTCGGCTGTGGATTCCGCCCCGAACCGGGGGAGGGCCAGCTCGACGTGCCGGGGGCGCGCGCTCGCGTGCAGCGCCCGGTAGGCGTCGGGGGACAGGGCGGGTGGATCGCCGTCCGCGCCGTCGGGCAGCAGCACGTCCAGGACCAGACCGTGCTCGCCCGGCAGGCTCACCATGTTCCACCCGGCGGCCTCGGCGTGGGGCAGGAACTCGTCGGCATGCATCATCGGTGTCCTCCGGTCACCGCCGGGAGCACGGAAGGGGCGGGGACGGGTCCGCCCGGCGTCGAAGGGGACCGACCACGACACCCTCACCCACAGCGTGTTGACCAGGGTCAGCAGGGTCCGCCCGGTGACGCCTCCCGGGGGCATCAGCTCGCGGACGAGCCCCCGGGTGGCCTTCTCGACGTCGTCGTTGATCCGTTGCCGCGCTGCCTCGGGGTCGGCGGCGAAGTCCGTGAACAGCAGCGCCGCGTTCGCCCGGTCGCGCAGCCGGGCCTCGAACCCCGGCCGCACCGGCACGTCCTCGGCCACGTACAGGGTGTTGGTGGCGAGCAGGTCGAGACCGTCCCCGGGTGCCACCGCCCCGTCCAGGACGCGCAGGTGCCGGGTGAACACGACGTCCGCAGGCGGCGCCGTGTCGGGGTCGTCGACCATCAGGCTCCGCAACTCGTCGCGGGCTCCGCCCTCGGAAGCCAGGGCGAGCAGGGTCAGCGCGGTGCCCACCGAGTACGGCGACCACACGTGGGAGCGGCCGGGACGGGTCAGCGCCCAGTCCATGGCGAGGGCGAACCACGCGTGGCCGGGTTCGACGGGGGAGTGCATGAGTGCTCCGTAGGGGGTGGGGACGGTCAGGTGGCGGGGCCGGGGTCGGCGGGGTCGGTGACGCGGCCCAGGAAGAGGATCGCCTCGCCGCGCCGCAGGACGAACACGAACGGCCGGTCCACGGTGAAGGGGACCGGCTCGGGGGCGACCGCCGTCGACATCAGCATCATCACGGCGGTGGCCGCGGCGCCCTCGGCGCCCTTCTCGTCGACCCGGAGCACCGACTGGTGCAGGATCCGGTCCACCCTGAGCGGCTCCGGGCTGATCCCGTCGAACCGGGCGTCGGCGGTGGCGAGCTCGGTGACGCCCAGCTCGGCCAGGGGATCCAGGAGCGGGGTGTCGGTCTCCACCGAGAAGCGCGGCAGGGCCAGCCGCACCTCGCGGAGGCGGCGGGCCCGGTACAGGTCGGCCAGCGCCGCCGCGTCCGGTCCGGGCGGCGCGGACGCGGGGTCCTCGGGCAGCAGCACGTCCAGGGTCAGTCCGTGGTCGCCCTCCAGGCCGACCATGCGCCACCCGGCCGCCTCGGCGTGGGGCATGTCCCTCCGGCAGTGCATGGTGGGGACCTCGCGGGTGCCGCCGGGGGCGTGGAAGGGGCGGGGGCGCGTGGCGTGCGCCTCGAAGGGCTCGGTCCACACCATCCGCACCCACAGAGCGTTGACCAGGAGCATCCGTACGGCAGCGGAGACCGAACCCGGGGCCAGCAGTTCGGGGATCAGGCCCCGGGTCACCTCCGACACGCGGCCGTTGACCCGCTGGCGCACCGCCTCGGGTTCGCGGGCGAAGTCGGCCCCCTCCACCTCGACACCGGGACGTTCCCGGACCCGGGCCGTGAACTCGGGACGGATCCGGAGGCCGTCGGGCACGTACAGGCCGTTGAGGGCGGCCAGGTCCAGGCCGTCGGCGGCGGCCACCGCCTCGTCCAGCGCGGCCAGCTGCGCGGCCACGTCCGATCCGAGCAGCAGTTCCAGCTCGTCCCGGGTGCGACCGGCCGCCCCGGTGGCGAGCAGCCCCAGCACGGTGCCCACCGAGTGGGGCGACCACACGTGGGAGGCGTCCGGGTCGGTCAGGATCCGGTGCACCGCGGCGGCGAACTCCAGGTGGTCGGGTCTCGGCGGGACGGACAACCGCATGGGGGCTCCTCACGACGGGGACGACGGCGCCAGCGTACGGACTCCCGCCGACGATCGCCATGTGTGACACCGGGCACACGCCAAGGGCGGACGAACCGGGACGGGAGGGGGTGCCGGGGGCGTCCGGTTCCGGCCGGGGCCGCTGTTCGTCCGGGGGCTCCGGTGCGGTGTCGACTAGGCTGGACGGGTGATGCCGGACCCGGGTGCGGGCGGCTCCGACCGGACACGACGAGCACGGACCGGGAGCGGGATGAGTGAGCAGCAGCGGGCCTCGCAGGAGAGCGCCCGGCCGACCGGGGCGGGCGAGGGAGCGAACGTGCCCAGAGTCACCGAGGACACCGTCGAGGCGCTCGTGCGCTCGCAGCTGGCCAAGGCGCTGGGGGGCAAGCGCGGCATGGTCGAGGCGGCCGTGCCCACCCTCACCTTCACCGTGTCCTACATCGTGCTGTCCGACCTGCGGCAGTCGATCATCGCGGGTGTGGTCGCCGCCCTGGTGCTCGGCGCGGTCCGGCTGTTCCAGCGCTCGTCCGTGCAGTACGTCCTCACGAGCCTGTTCGGGATCGGCATCGCGGCGGTCTTCGCGATGCGCAGCGGCGAGGCCGCCGACGCCTTCCTCCCGGGCATCATCTACAACGCCGTCTACGCGGTGGTGCTGTCCCTGTCGGTCCTGGTGCGCTGGCCGGCGATCGGCCTGATGATCGGTCCGTTCATCGGAAACAGGGAGGACTTCACCTCCTGGCGGGCCAACCCGGCCGTGGTCCGGCTCGCCTCCAGACTCACCTGGCTGCTGGTGCTGCCCTGCGTCATCCGGGTGCTCGTGCAGTACCCGCTGTGGCTGATGAACGACCTCGACGTCGCCGACACCTTCGCCCTGCTCGGCCTGTCCAAGATCGCGATGGGCTGGCCGCTCCAGGTCGCCGCCTTCGCGGCCATGGTGTGGCTGCTCGCGCGCGGCCGCACGCCCCTGGGCGATGCCGACCCGGCACGCGCCGGTGAGGGCGAGGACGGGGACACCCCCGAGGCGGGTACGGGCGGCGACGACCGCTGAGCCGCGCCGCCCCCGCGGTTCAGGCGTTTCCGGAGGCCGCGCCGCCGACGCGGCCGAGCATCTCCTCCAGGGGGCCCAGCGCCTCCGGTTCGGCGAGGAAGACCACGGTGTTGCCCACCGACAGCGTTCGCCCGGGGTCCGGCGGACGCACCCCTCCCGGGCCGACGACCGCCACCAGGGCCACGCCCTCGGGGAGGTCGCCGGTGAGGACGCTCTCGGGTCCGCCCGCGAACGGGCTCTCGGCGTGCAGCACGGACTCGGCGATCTCCGCGCCGGGCAGCGGCGGGAGGGCCCCCTCCTCGGCCAGCTCCTCGTCGCTGACGTCCTCGACCAGGTCGGCGATGAGCCGGGGCGGGGAGACCGCCAGGTCCACCCCCCAGGACTCGTTGAACAACCACTCGTTGTCGGGCTCGTTGATCCGGGCGATCGTCCGCCCCACCCCGAACTCGGTCTTGGCCAGCAGCGACACCACGAGGTTGACCTTGTCGTCACTGCTGGCGGCGATCACCACGTCGGCGTCGCCCAGCCGGGCGTCCTCCAGGCTGGCCAGCTCGCAGGCGTCGGCGAGCAGCCACTCCACCTGGGGGAGGTCGTCGACGCCGATGGCCCGGGTGTCCCGGTCGATCAGCAGAACGTCGTGGCCGCTGGCGGCCAGTTCGGTGGCGATGGAGCGGCCCACGCTGCCCGCCCCCGCGATGGCGATCCGCATCTCACTGGTGTCCCGTCTCGTCGCCGTTGTCGAACCGCAGCGCGTCCAGGTCGCGGCCGCGCGCGACCACGTGCAGGACGTCGCCCTCGGCCAGGGCCTCGTCGGAGCGCGCGAGCACGATGCCGCCGTCCCGGGTCAGGTACACGACCCGCACCGGGGCCCGCGACTCCAGGTCGGCCACCCGGCGCCCGGCCCAGCCGCGGGGGAGTGTCATCTCGTTCATGGCCAGGGTGCCGGAGGCGTCGTGCCACTCGGGACCGGCCGCCAGCCGCTCGTCGCCGGGGACCATCCGGCGCAGGATGGTGTCGGCGGTCCACCGCACCGTTCCCACGGTGGGGATGCCCAGGCGCTGGTAGACCTCGGCGCGGCGCGGGTCGTAGATGCGCGCCACCACGTGCTCGACGCCGTAGGTCTCCCGCGCCACCCGGGCGGCGATGATGTTGGAGTTGTCACCGTTGCTGACGGCGGCGAACGCCCCGGCGCGGTCGATCCCGGCGGTGAGCAGGACCTCGCGGTCGTGCCCGACACCGCGCACGGCGTGCTTGGCCACCGTGCCGCGCAGCCGCCGGAACGCCTCGGGGTCCTGGTCGATCACGGCGACCGTGTGCCCCAGGTCCACCAGTGTGTGCGCGAGGGTGGAACCCACGCGTCCACACCCCATGATCACGATGTGCACCTCGCCCGCACTCCCGTCGAGATCGCCGTCCGGCCCGGTGGGCGCGGCGCGCCCACGGTCACACCTTGGCACAGATCGCACCGACACGCGCGTCCGCCCCGGGGAGCGGCGCGCGAGGCCGGAGCCGTCCGGGCGGCCCCTCGTGTCGGCTAGATTGGGTGCGGTCGGTGGCTGTGCGCGCAGGGTCACCCGTGACCCGAACCCCAGACACTCTCCGAGGACACCCTTATGACCCGTGTGGGTACCGAGCTCGAACTCTCCGTCGACGACGTCGCGCACGGCGGATGGTGCGTGGGACGCCACCAGGACCAGGTGGTGTTCGTCCGTCACGCACTGCCGGGTGAGCGCGTCCGGGTGCGTGTCACCGAACAGACCTCGCGCTTCCTGCGCGGCGAGGCCGTCGAGATCCTGACCGCCTCCCCGGACCGGGTCGAGCCGCCGTGCCCGTTCGCCGGACCGGGCAAGTGCGGCGGCTGCGACTGGCAGCACGCCTCACTGGAGGCCCAGCGCCGGATCAAGGCCAAGGTCGTCACCGACCAGCTGCACCGCATCGCCGGCATCGACCGGGAGGTCGCGGTCGAGGAGCTGCCCGGACACCCCGACGGCCTGGGCTGGCGCACCCGCGTCCGGTTCGCCGTCGACCGGGACGGTCGTCCCGGTCTGCGCCGTCACCGCTCCCACGACATCGAGCCGGTGGACGAGTGCCTGATCGCCCACCCCGGCGTGACCGAACTGGGGGTGACCGACGCCCTCTGGAAGGACGTCCGCGACGTGGAGGCGGTGGCCTCCGCCACCTGCGCCGACCGCGCCGTCGTGGTGACCCCGACCCGCGCCAAGCTCGGTCCGCTGCCCGAACTCAAGGCCTCCAGCGCCGTCCTGCGCCGCTTCAAGGGGGGCAGGGTCCAGGCCGTGCGCGGGCGCCGCGGGGTGCGGGAGACCGTCGCCGGACACGAGTACCGGGTCAGCGCGGGCGGTTTCTGGCAGGTGCACCCGGCGGCGGGGGAGACGCTGACCGCCGCGGTCATGGACGCCCTGGCGCCCAAGCCGGGGGAGACCGCCCTGGACCTGTACTGCGGCGCGGGGCTGTTCACCCGGCCGCTCGCCGAGGCCGTGGGCCCGGAGGGCCGGACGATGGGTGTGGAGAGCGGCGCCGAGGCCGTGCGCGACGCGCGCTACAACCTCAAGGGCCTGGAACAGGCCCGGATCGAGCAGGGCGACGTGGCCGCCCAGCTGCGGGAGTGGGCGGACGTGCGGGCGGACGTGGTCGTCCTGGACCCGCCGCGCACCGGAGCCGGCGCAGAGGTCGTGCGCCTGCTCGCGGGCACCCGGCCGCGCGCGGTCGCCTACGTCTCGTGCGACCCCGCCACGCTGGCGCGGGACCTGGCCGAGTTCGACCGGGCCGGGTACGCGCTGGCGGACCTGCGCGCCTTCGACGCCTTTCCGATGACCCACCACGTCGAGTGCCTGGCGGTCCTGGAGCCGGTGCGCAAGGCGCGCCGCCACCGCGAGGCGGAGTAGGCCGGGCCCTGGTCCCCTCCACCGTCCGGGGTTCGACCCGCGGTGGGGCGGGGCGCTCCGGGCCGCCCGCGGGTCCGGAGGAGCGCGTCCCCCGGACCCGCGAACCCTAACGGCGCCGTTCGGGCGCCCGCAGGATCGCCAGACCCAGTGCGAGCACCGCCAGCCCGGCCCAGGAGACCGCGGACAGGCGTTCGCCGACCACGACCACGCCCAGCAGGGCGGCGACGGCGGGCTCGGCCAGGGTCAGGGTGGTGGCCACCGACGCCGGGGTGTGCCGCAGCCCCCTCCCGAACAGCCGGTAGGCGACGAACACGGTGAGCACCGCCAGGTGCAGGGTGACCAGCGCGCCGCTGGCCGTGGCCAGCCACGCGGTGCCGGCGGACAGCAGGACCGGGAGCGTGACCAGGCCGCCGCCGGCGAACAGGGCGCCCATCACCGCTGCGGACGGGTGGCCCTTGCGGATCAGCGTCCCGGCGATGACCGCGTACAGCGCGTAGGAGGCCCCCGCCGCCAGAGCCAGGAGTACGCCCGCGGTGCTCCCCCCGCCGCCGCCGGCCTCGGACCCGAACACCAGGACCGCGCACCCGGCCACGGCGGCCACCGTGGCCGCCGACCAGCGGCGGGCGGGGCGCACCCGCTCGGTCCACCAGGCCAGCAGCCCGGAGAACACCGGTGCGCTGCCCAGCGTGATCACGGTCGCGACCGCGACCCCGGCCCGGTCGACCGCCGGGTAGAAGGACAGCGGGTATCCGGCGACCGCGAGGGCGCCCAGCGCGAGTACCCAGCGGTTGCGGGTGTCGGCGTCACGGACCAGGGCCAGCGACCCGCGTCCGGTCAGGAACAGCAGGAGGCCGCCGAGGGTCAGTCCCGCCGCACCGACGGCCGCGGCGTGGGCGCCGTCCGGGGCCAGGGAGCTCGCGGTGCCCGTGGTACCCCACAGGACGGCGGCGCCGAGGACGGGCAGGGGGCCGCGGGCCATACGGCGCCGCGCGGGCAGGGTGGTGTGGTTCGGCACGGTCGTGGACTCTCCGTCGTCGATGGATCGGGGATCGGCGACGGGCGCACGACGAAGGACGTCCCGCCCTCGGGCGGGGGACGTCGGGTGGGTCAGGCTCGGTCCGTGCGCCCGTTCAGGCGCACGGAGGGGGGAGCACACGGTGCCGGTGGGTGTTCACGGACACCATCCTAACCAGCGGCGCTCCGGCCGGAATGTCCCGAGTATCGACGGGTGTCCGAACTCACCACGGGGCCGGGGCGGGGTGAGCGGCCCGTAGCGGGGGTGTCACCGACGGGCAGCATCGGGGCAACGGCGCCTCCCTAGCGTCGGTGCCGTCCGCGCACCCGTGGCGAGAGGAACCCCCGTGACCCGAGAAGCAGGCGACCGCCGTCCGCGCTGGATCGACCGCTGGGATCCCGAGGACGCCGCCTTCTGGGAGCGCACCGGCCTGTCCGTGGCGACCCGGAACCTGTGGTCCTCGATCTTCACCGAACACCTGGGCTTTTGCGTGTGGAGCCTGTGGTCGGTGCTCGTCCTGTTCATGACACCGCAGGCCGGTTTCTCGCTCACCGCCGAGCAGAAGTTCCTGCTGCTCTCGGCCGTTGCGCTGTCGGGTGCCGTGCTCCGCGTGCCCTACACGCTGGCCACGGGCCTGGTCGGCGGGCGCACGTGGACCGTGGTCTCGGTGTCGTTGCTCGTGGTGCCCACCGTACTCGCGGCCGCCCTCGTCTCCCGTCCCGAGACTCCCTATCCCGTCCTGCTCGCGCTCGCGGCGACGGCGGGGCTGGGCGGAGGGAACTTCTCCTCCTCGATGGCCAACATCAACCACTTCTGGCCCGAACACCACAAGGGCCTCGCCCTGGGGCTGAACGCGGGGGGCGGCAACATCGGCGTGGCCACGGTGCAGTTCCTCGGTCTGGCCGTCCTCGCCGTCCTGGGTGTCCAGGCCGGGCGCTCCCTGCCCCTCCTCTTCCTGCCACTGCTGCTCCTGGCAGCCTGGGTGGCCTGGCGGTTCATGGACAACCTCGCCCCAGCGCGCTCGCGGGTCCGGGACCAGCTGCGCGCGGTGGGGGAACGCCACTTCTGGATCCTCTCGCTGCTCTACGTCGGCACCTTCGGGTCGTTCATCGGCTTCGGTTTCGCGTTCGGGGTCCTGCTCCAGAGCGAGTTCGGCCGGGAACCCCTGGAGGCCGCCTCGATCGCCTTCCTCGGCCCGGCGGTCGGCTCCCTGGTCCGCCCGCTCGGCGGCTGGCTCGCGGACCGGCTCGGCGGAGCCCGGGTCACGATCCTCGCCTTCCTCGGGATGGCCCTGGCCGGTGTCCTGGTCGTGCCGACCCTGGCCTGGTCCGACGCCGGGATGTTCACCGCCGTGTTCGCGGTGCTGTTCGCCCTCACCGGCATCTGCAACGGGTCGACCTACAAGATGATCCCCGCCGTCTACGCGGCCCGGGCCCAGGACCTGGTGGCGGCGGGCCGTTCCCCGGAGCGGGCACGCGTCGAGACCAACCGGACGTCGGCGACGCTGCTCGGGCTGATCGGCGCGGTCGGCGCGCTGGGCGGGGTGGCCGTCAACCTGGCCCTGCGGGAGTCCTTCGGCCGGATGGACTCGGCCGTTCCGGCCTTCGCCCTCTTCTCCGTCTTCTACCTGCTGTGCGCCGCCGTCACCTGGGCCGCCTACCGCCGGCGCCCCGGGGCCGGGCTCGACCGGCGGTCGCCCGGAACCCGGGAGAGCCGGGTCCCGGCCGCCGGGTGACGCCGGCGTGTCCCGGGGACGCCGTCACCCGCAGGTGGGCGCGTATCCCCCCGGGAGGTCGTACTCCGGTTCGTAGTTGTACAGGGGGTAGTGGTCGTGCCAGTCCGCCTCGGTGGCCACCCGGTTCCCGTCCTCGGGAGCCGGGAGCCCGAGCAGTTCCATCAGGTCGGCCGTCGGTGTCTCCGGCGCGGTGAGCTCCTCCCAGTGCTCGGCCAGGATCTCCGCGACCCGTTCGGGGGGAGCCTCCTCCAGGGCGCGCGCCGCCTCCAGGTCGGCCGCCGAGGGGCCGAAGGAGGCGAACTGGTAGCCGAGTTGCTGGATCGGCTCACCGCCCCCGGTGCCGACCGCCGCCAGCCAGTGCATGAGGGGGAGACGGGCCTGCCCCGTGGCCCAGCACAGCTCCTCGCGGTCCGAACGCAGGCCGATGACCGAACGGGACGCCTGGCTCCGCAGGTCGAACTGGAGGAAGGCGTCGTAGGGGCCGTCGATCGCGTACGCCAGGACCTCGCGGTCCGGGGGTACGTCCAGGGCACGGCTGAAGGTTCCGCTCTCCTGCCAGACCACGGGGAGCCTGTCCCGGGCCTGCTCGGGCAGCATCCCCATGGGGGTTGCGAGCGTCTCGTGCCAACTGTCCACCCACGGTTCGAACCCGGGCAGGGGACAGTAGGTGATCCCCTCCCTGACCTCGCACTCCGCCTGCTCTCCACCGTGCAGCGCGCTGTCGGGGAAGCGGTGGCCCCACCCGTAGGCCGTGTTGGCGTAGACGGGTACGGCCACCGCGCCGGAGAGGAACAGGGTGGCCGCCCCGAGGGCGGCGCCCCGCGCCGCGCCCCGCCGTGGCCTCGCAGCCAGCGCGACCGCGACGAGTGTCCCGAGCACCAGCAGGAGGTAGACGAGGTAGAGGAGGGAGAGCAGTGTGACCTGGGGGGACCTGCTCTGGAAGGGGTCCAGTGCGCTGAGGGCCAGGCTCTCCGCCCGGTAGAGCATCTGCGGGCCGAACTCGTTCAGCGCCGTGCTCATGTACAGGTAGTAGGCCGGGACGAGCACCAGGGGGACGACCAGCTGGGTGTACGAGCGGGTCCACATCGCCGACGCGACCGCCACCGCCGGGCCGCACAGGGAGAGGACGAAGGGCGCGGCCCGGGCGTAGGGGCTCACCGTCCCGATCGTGGTGCCGTCGGCGAACCAGTGGCAGGCCGCGGCCACGCCCGTCTGGAACACCAGCGTCACCAGGGCGGCGGCGGCCAGCAGGGACCACAGGCGCCCGGTCCGGCTCACGGGGGTGACGAACACCCGCGAGTAGCGCGCCTCGCGAACCGCCGGGAAGGTCGTCACCAGGAACATCGTGGCCGCGACGAGGATCCCCGCGGTCTCCACCGTGTTCTGCGCGGTCAGGGCCGTGGGGTGGGAGTAGACCCGCAGGGTGCCATACGCGAACAGCACGGTGCCCGCCAGCCCCACGTACAGGAGGGGGTTGGCCGCGATCCGCGTGGCGTTGAGGGCGGTCAGCCGTGTCACGGCTGCGGTGCGTCTCACCGGGCGCCCTGCTCCACACCGGTGAGCAGGAGGTAGGCGTCCTCCAGGGTCGGCTCGACCTCGACCCGCCCGTCGCCCGTGCCCGACGGTTCCGTTCCGCCGGGGGTGAGCACGCGGTGGCGGCCGTCCGCCAACCGCCAGGTGGTCACCCCCTCCCGGGGGCGCTCCCGCTGTATCCAGACCCGGCCCCTCGCCCGTTCCACCAGGTCGCCCGGGGTGCCGTCGAAGGCCACGCGCCCCCGGTCCAGGCAGACGACACGGCGGCACAGCGCCGCCACGTCCTCGATCTGGTGGGTGGAGAGCACGACGGTGCTGCTGGTCGCCAGCTCCGAGACCAGGTTGCGGAAGCGGATCCGCTGTTCGGGGTCCAGACCGATGGTCGGCTCGTCCAGCAGCAGCAGTTCGGGGTCGCCGAGAAGGGCGCAGGCCAGCCCCAGCCGCTGGCGCATCCCGCCGGACAGGCGGCGTACCCGGCTGTGGCGGCGGCTGTACAGCCCCACCCGCTCCAGGTTGCGCCGGACCTCGTCGTGGCGTTCGCGGCGCCCGCCCATCTCCTTGAGCACCGCCACGTAGTCCACCAGACCGAACGCGGTGAAGTGCGGGTAGAACTCGGGGTTCTGCGGCAGGTACCCCAGACGGCGCCGGATCTCGGTGCGCTCGGGGGCGCGCCCGGGGTCGCGCCCCAGCAGCCGCAGTTCGCCCCGGTTGGTCTCCAGGTCGGTGGCCAGGCACCGCAGCAGGGTGGTCTTCCCGGCCCCGTTGCGGCCCAGCAGGCCGGTCACCCCCGGTCCCAGGTCGAGGTCGACGGAGTCGAGCGCCGTACGGCTGCCGTAGCGGCGCGTCACGCCGCGGGCGTGGACGCCGGAGGTGGTCGTGGCGGTCACGTGGTCCTCACTCGGAGACGGAACAGGAGCGTACCGGTCAGGACGGCCAGTGCCACCGCCCACCAGGGCTGGGTGTGCGGTGCGACCAGGACCAGCGGGGTGAGGTGCCTGGCCGGGACGAGCAGGGCCAGGGAGGTCAGCCACAGGAGCCCCACGGCGCCGCTGGCCAGGCTCAGGTGGACCCACTGGCCCAGCAGGAGCGAACCGGCGACCAGGGTCAGCGAGGGCAGGAGCCAGAAGACCGACGACCACGGTGTGGCGGGGGCGGGCATCATCAGCGCGGCCAGGGTGCACAGGGCCACGGCGGGCACCAGCACCGCGCACGTGCGCAGGAACAGCAGCCGCTGCCCGGCCATCGGAGTGATCGAGGTCAGGGTGTGCGCCGGGTCCACACCGCGTCCGTAGGCGAGCGCGACCCCGGCCAGCGGGACGACCGGCGCGGTCAGGAAGAAGACGATCGAGCCCTTGGGCAGAGCGTGCGCGGCGTACAGCGCGCAGAGCAGGACCAGGACCGTGGACACCAGCCAGGCCCGGTACAGCCGCGGTGTGGCGGCCAGCAGCTTGACCGTTCCGTCGCGCAGGCCGAGGGAGCGCAACAGGCGTTCGACCGGATGCGGCCGGGGTCGGTCGACGACGTCGCGCAGGTCGGCCCAGGAACGGTCGATCCACTCCTCGTCGGCGGGGACGAGGCTTCGGCAGGGCGCGCAGTGCATGAGGTGGGCCTCCACGGACATCGCCGCGACGTCGTCGACTGCGAGGGACGCGTACGCGTGTACTTGGGCAGGGGTCAGGTGCCAGGTCATGTCAGGGCCTCCCGCAGGCGCGCCTTGGCGCGCATCACCCGTGTCTTCACGGTTCCTTCGGGGATCTGGAGTATCTGCGCCGCCTCCCGGACGGTGAGTCCGTCGAGCACGGTGGCCTGGATGGCGGCGCGCAGCTCGGGGGAGAGCGAGTGCAGGGCGGCGCCCAGGGGCCCGTGCTCGATGTTGAGCAGGACCAGGTCCTCCGCGGAGGCGTCGCCGATGGTCTCGTAGGGTTCGGGCTCGCTGTCGGCGATCCAGCGGTTGGCCCGTCTGCGCAGCTGGGAGATGAGCTGGCGGATCGCGATGGTCCACAGCCACGCCCCGGCGTCGGTGTCGCCCGGACGCGGGGTGAAGGATCCTGCGCTGCGCCACACCGCGAGGAAGGTCTCCTGGAGGGCGGCGTCGAGCTGGTCCGGATCCGAACACCGGTGGCGCAGACGGGCGCGCAGCCAGGGCGCGTGCCTGCGGTGCAGGATCTCCAGGGCTTCGGACTCCCCGGCGGCGACGGCGGCGAGCAGCTCCGGGTCGGGGCTCTCGGGACCATAGGGGGGCACGCGGCGGCGCGTGCGGCGGAACAGCTTCACGTGGGGGGCTATCGGGACGTCGGCGGTGATCGGTTCACGGGGGCGGGGCGCAGGTCAGGCGTTCAGGGTCCGGGGGTTCGCCCCTCCCCGGCCGACCGCGGCCACGGTGGGGAAGGATACCGTGGCGCCGCGACGGCGGGGGGCCGGGGCGACGGCGCGGCCTGCCGGCGTGCGACCGACGGCGGTCGGCCGGGCGGGGAAGGTCCCCCGAACGGCGCGCCGGTGGTCCGCGCCGCCGCGGCTGTGGGAGAAAATGGGGCGTATGCGCCTGAGGATCTTCCTTGAGCCCCAGCAGGGGGCCACCTACGAGGACCAGCTCGCCGTCGCCCGCGCGGCGGAGGAGCTGGGCTTCGACGCCGTCTACCGCTCCGACCACTATCTGCACATGGGGGACCACGTCAGCGGACTGCCCGGGCCGACCGACGCCTGGATCACGCTGGCGGGGCTGGCGCGGGAGACCTCCCGTATCCGACTCGGCACGCTGATGACCGCCGCGACCTTCCGCTACCCGGGGCCCCTGGCCATCTCCGTCGCCCAGGTCGACCGGATGAGCGGCGGCCGCGTCGACTTCGGCTTCGGAGCGGGCTGGTACGAGGACGAGCACGCGGCCTACGGGATCCCCTTCCCCGCCGCCGCCCGCGAGCGCTTCGACCGCTACGAGGAGCAGCTGGACATCATCACCGGCCTGTGGTCCACCCCCGTCGGGGAGACCTTCCGCTACGAGGGCAAGCACTACCGGCTGGCGGAGGGCCCCGCCCTGCCCAAGCCGGAGCAGGCACCGCATCCGCCCGTGCTGATCGGCGGGACCGGGCCCAAGCGCACCCCGCGCCTGGCCGCCAAGTTCGCCGACGAGTACAACGTGCCGTTCGCCTCACTGGAGGACACCGCGGCGGCCTTCGATCGCACGCGCGCGGCGGTGCGCGCCGCCGGCCGGCGCACCCCCATGGTGTACTCGGCGGCGCAGGTCCTGTGCGTGGGCCGCGACGGGGCGGAGATCGCCCGGCGGGCCGACCGGATCGGCCGCGAGGTCGACGAGCTGCGCCGCAACGGCCTGGCGGGCAGCCCGGACGAGCTCGTGGACCGCCTCGGTGCGTTCGGGGAGGCCGGGGCCGAGCGCGTCTACCTCCAGGTGCTGGACATGGCCGACCTGGACCACCTGGAGCTGGTGGCCAGCAAGGTCGTCCCGCAGCTCGACTGAGGAGGGGCGGTTCTGCGGGGGCGGTCGCGGGGGCCCGGCCGCCGCCCGATAACTTGATATCGAGATACAAGTTGGATACCTTGACATCAAGATAACAGCGGGACTCCCCCCGGCCCGCTCCCGGTTCGGGCGTGTGAACGTGACCGCTTGTCGGCGCCCGGCCCCGAACATCGTGGACGCCCGCGGTCAAGGGACCGCCTGATCGGTGGCGAGTGGTGTCGCCGCGGGTCAGAGTGGACCTGCGGATGCCGGTGGCGGCGGAGGGCAGCCCCGTGGCTCTCCGAGGCCCCGCATCCGGTGAGGGCGGCCTCAGCAGGCCCCGCGCCCGCCCGTCGGGCAGGATGCCGGGGACATCAGTGGCGAGATCAGGAGGCAGACACCGTGTCCGCGAACAGTTTCGGCGCCCGTGACACGTTGCGTGTTGGCGACGAGTCGTACGAGATCTTCCGGTTGGACGCCGTTCAGGGCGCCAACCGGCTTCCCTACAGCCTGAAGGTGCTGCTGGAGAACCTCCTGCGCACCGAGGACGGTGCCAACGTCACCGCCGACCACATCCGCGCGCTGGGCGGCTGGGACGCCAAGGCCCAGCCCAGCCAGGAGATCCAGTTCACCCCCGCGCGGGTGATCATGCAGGACTTCACCGGCGTCCCCTGCGTCGTCGACCTCGCCACCATGCGCGAGGCCGTCCGCGACCTCGGCGGCGACCCGGACAAGATCAACCCGCTCGCCCCGGCCGAGCTGGTCATCGACCACTCCGTCGTGGTCGACCTCTTCGGCCGCCCGGACGCCTTCGAGCGCAACGTCGAGATCGAGTACGAGCGCAACTACGAGCGCTACAAGTTCCTGCGCTGGGGCCAGACCGCCTTCGACGAGTTCAAGGTCGTCCCGCCCGGTACCGGCATCGTGCACCAGGCCAACATCGAGCACCTGGCGCGCGTCACCATGAACCGGGGCGGCCAGGCCTACCCCGACACCTGCGTCGGCACCGACTCGCACACCACCATGCAGAACGGCCTGGGCATCCTGGGCTGGGGCGTCGGCGGTATCGAGGCCGAGGCCGCCATGCTCGGCCAGCCGATCTCCATGCTCATCCCGCGCGTGGTCGGCTTCAAGCTCTCCGGCCAGCTCAAGCCCGGCACCACCGCGACCGACCTGGTGCTCACCATCACCGAGAAGCTCCGCGAGCACGGTGTGGTCGGCAAGTTCGTCGAGTTCTACGGCGAGGGCGTCTCCTCGGTGCCGCTGGCCAACCGCGCCACCATCGGCAACATGAGCCCGGAGTTCGGCTCCACCGCCGCGATCTTCCCGGTCGACGACGAGACCATCCGCTACATGCGCCTCACCGGCCGCTCCGAGCAGCAGGTCGCCCTGACCGAGGCCTACGCCAAGGCCAACGGTTTCTGGCACGACCCGGCCGCGGAGCCCGAGTACTCCGAGTACCTGGAGCTCGACCTGGCCGAGGTCGTCCCCTCGATCGCCGGTCCCAAGCGTCCGCAGGACCGCATCGCCCTGTCGGAGGCCAAGCCGACCTGGCGCCACGACGTCCACAACTACGTCTCCGACGACGAGGCGGGCGAGGAGTCCTTCCCGGCCTCCGACGCCCCGGCCACGACCGCCAACGGGCGCCCGCACCGGCCGGTCAAGGTCACCATGGCCGACGGCACGGAGACCGAGGTCGACCACGGCGCCGTCGTCATCGCCGCGATCACCTCCTGCACCAACACCTCCAACCCCTCGGTCATGCTGGGCGCCGCCCTGCTGGCCAAGAAGGCGGTGGAGAAGGGCCTGTCCCGCAAGCCGTGGGTCAAGACCTCCATGGCCCCGGGCTCCAAGGTCGTCACCGACTACTACGAGCGCTCCGGCCTGACCCCGTACCTGGACAAGCTGGGCTTCAACCTGGTCGGCTACGGCTGCACCACCTGCATCGGCAACTCCGGCCCGCTGCCGGAGGAGATCTCCAAGGCCGTCCAGGACAACGACCTCGCGGTCGCCGCGGTCCTGTCCGGCAACCGCAACTTCGAGGGCCGGATCAACCCGGACGTGAAGATGAACTACCTGGCCTCGCCGCCGCTGGTGGTCGCCTACGCGCTGGCCGGCTCCCTCGACGTGGACATCACCACCGAGCCCCTGGGCGTCGGCAGCGACGGCGAGCCGGTCTACCTGGCCGACATCTGGCCCTCCGCCGAGGAGATCCAGGAGGTCATGGACGCCGCGATCGCCTCGGACATGTACGAGAGCGCCTACGCGGACGTGTTCGCCGGCGACGAGCGCTGGCGCTCGCTGCCCACGCCGACCGGCAACACCTTCGAGTGGGAGGACGAGTCCACCTACGTCCGCAAGCCCCCGTACTTCGAGGGCATGGCCACCACCCCGGCCGCGGTCACCGACATCACCGGCGCCCGCGTCCTGGCCAAGCTGGGCGACTCGGTCACCACCGACCACATCTCCCCGGCCGGTGCGATCAAGCCGGGCACCCCGGCGGCCGAGTACCTCAAGTCCCACGGCGTCGAGCGCCGCGACTTCAACTCCTACGGTTCCCGCCGCGGCAACCACGAGGTGATGATCCGGGGCACGTTCGCCAACATCCGCCTGCGCAACCAGATCGCGCCGGGCACCGAGGGCGGCTACACCCGCGACTTCACCCAGCCCGAGGCGCCGGTCTCGTTCATCTACGACGCCGCGCAGAACTACGCCGAGCAGGACATCCCGCTGGTCGTCCTGGGGGGCAAGGAGTACGGCTCCGGTTCCTCGCGTGACTGGGCCGCCAAGGGCACCCGCCTGCTGGGCGTGCGCGCGGTCATCACCGAGTCCTACGAGCGCATCCACCGCTCCAACCTCATCGGTATGGGCGTCCTCCCGCTCCAGTTCCCGGAGGGCCGGTCCGCCGACTCCCTCGGCCTGACCGGCGAGGAGACCTTCTCCATCACCGGCGTGACCGAGCTCAACGAGGGCCGCGTCCCGAGCACGGTGAAGGTCAGCACCGACACCGGCGTCGAGTTCGACGCCGTGGTGCGCATCGACACCCCGGGTGAGGCCGACTACTACCGCAACGGCGGCATCCTGCAGTACGTGCTGCGCCAGCTCATCGCGAAGTAGAAAAAGGACTCCGCCCGCGCCCACACGGCGCGCCGCGCGGTTCACCGGGGGCCGCCACCGTCCGAACGACGGCGGCGGCCCCCGCCCTCGTGTGGGGCGTACCCGGGCGGAACGGTCACACAGGTCATCACGGCCATCGGGGATATCCGGTGCGTGGCGTGCCGGACCACTCGGTATGCTCACCGCATGCCCGATCCCCTCCTCGGCCGTGTGAGGACGTCGGTCTCGCGCGCTCTCCTCCTCGCCCTCGCGGTCCCCCTGCTCCTGCTGTCGGCACCGGTCCCGGCCGCGGCCGACGGGAACAGCCCCGCCGCGCACCTGGCCGGCCTCATGGCCGAGCAGCCCGACGGGCGGGAGGTCGTGGTCAGCGACCTCCTGGCGGGGGAGTACGACACCGCGGCCCTGGAGGAGGAGCTGCGCGCCGAGTTCGACCGCCTGGACACCCCCTACCACGTCGTGGTCACGCCCTACCTGGCCGGACGGCTCGACAGCGAGCAGTTGCTCGCCTCCCTCCAGGACCGGGTGGGCGAGGAGGGCCTGTACGTGCACATGAACGACGGCCACACGGTCGTGGCGGGCAGCACCACGCCCGGGGCGGACCTGCCGACGGGAGACGCCGGCACCGTCCTCATGGCGGACGACCGGTACGACTTCTCCTCCCCCCTGTCCGAGGTCGCCGCGGGCTACGTCGACGCCCTCCTGGCACCCGACCTGGCCCAGCGGGCCGACCGGGCCCGGGCCTCCTTCACCGCCGACGCCGAGGGGGAACCCCCGTCCGCCTGGGAGGAGCTCCTGGAGGACCTGCGCCCGGAGACCGCCAACGGGGCCGAGAACACCGGGTTCCTGGCGGGCGGTGTCGGGGGCGTCCTCCTCGGGTTCGGGGCCACCGCGTGGATCGTGCGGCTCCGCGTGCTCGCCGCGACCCCGCGCACCGCGGGAGGGGCGCGGCGCGGAACACGCGGGGTGCACGGCCGCGCCTCTTTGGTGCTCGCGGCCCGGCGCGCGGCGCTGCGGCGCGCGGGCCGACTCGCCGCGGGGTGCGCCGTCGCCGCGGCCGTCCTGTGCGGCGCCGGCCTCGTCCACGTCCTGCTCCCGCCCCAGACCCCCGGTGAGTACCGGGACGAGCGGGACGCGCTGGCCGCCCCGCCCTACGTCGCCGCCACCGTCCGGGTGGACCGCGTGGTCGCGGCGTGGGAGGACGACCCCGTCCACCTCGACCCCCTCGCCCCCGTCAACCGCGGGGACCTGGCGGAGGTGTCCGAGGCCGCCGCGGCGATCCCGGTGCCCGTCCGGGTGGCCGCGGTCCTCATGGGAGGCTCCGACGAGTCCGGGGGCGACCCCGAGGTGCTCGCCCACGCCCTGGCCCACACCGCGGGGGAGGACGGTGTCTACCTGGTCGCCGACCTCAGCGGAGGCGACGTCGGTATCGCGACACGGGGCGTCGAGACCGGTGCCGACCCGTGGGACCTGACGGACGCCGCCCGGGGCTCGGGACCCGACGCCACCGGGCCGAGCGCCACCCTCGACGTCCTGGAGCTGCTCGGCGGGGCGCGACCGGACCCCGCGGCCCCGGACACCGTCCCGGAGGAGGCCGCGTACCGCGCCGACGAGGGGCCGCCCGCGTCACGTCTGGCCCGCTTCCTCGGTGGGGGACTCCTGCCCGGACTGCTCCTGCTCGGCCCGTTCACCGGAGCCCTCCTGTACGGCGTGTCGGCACTGTGCGGGTGGCTGCTCGGCAGGGCGCGCGCCGTTCCCGGACGCCGCCTGCACCCGACGGTCCGGCGGGCGGCCGCGCGGATGGTCTCGGCCGCCGACGGCGCCCCGCCCGACCACCCGCACATTGCCGCGGCGGTCCGGGACACCGACACCGTGCTGCTCGTCCTGGGCGCGGACCCCGACGAACTCGACCTCGTCGGTGCCACCGTCCTGGCCCGCCGGGTGGTGCGCAGACTGGGCACCGAGCCCGTGCAACCGTCCGTGTGCATGGTCAACCCGCTGCACGGGACCGCCCCGGGCCAGGACAACACCGCGCTGGCCGAGGGCGGCCCACTGCCCATGTGCACGCCGTGCCTGGCCGCGCCGGACGGGGCCCGCCACCCCCTGCGCGTGGCCGCCGGCCGGCGGCCACGCGTGTCGCACCTGTCACTTGACCGAACCTGGGTCCGTACGCGGTACGGAACCAAGGGCCGTCTGGACGGAGACCGCCTGGTGGAGGAGACCCATGCACCCTGACCGTCGTCGCCCGCGCCTGATCGCGCTGCTCGGCCTGGCCGCGGTGCTCACCGCGCCCGTCGCCGTTCCCGCGGCCGCCCACGCCGACGCGCCCAGTCCGGCCGAGGCCCTCGCCGCCGAACTGGCGTCCTCCCCGGTCCACGTCGACCCCGCCTACGCCAGCGCCTTCCCCGACGACACGCGCGCGGCGGTGGGGGAGACCATCGAGGACAGCGGCCTGCCCGTCCGCGTCCTCCTGGTGCCCCTCGTCGACGGCGACACGTGGGGCGGCGACCCCGAGGCCCTGGCCTCCGCCGTCCACGACCGGATCGGCGGCGAGGCCCACTACCTCGTCCTGGACGGCACGTCGCTGCACGGCAGCGACTTCGACGCGACGGGCGTGGCCGCGCCCCTGGGACGTGCCCACCACGCCTCCCTGGCGGCGTCCTACGCCACCGACCGCGAGGCGCCCCTGTCCGAACTCGTCGAGGTGGCGGTCGGCTTCGCGGTCTCCGACGACCCCGAGGCCGCCTACGAACGCCAGGTACGCGCCTATGAGGAGGAGAGGGGGGACGACGCCGCCGCAGCACCCGCACCGCCCCGGGAGGAGGCGGAGCCGGGCCAGGAACCCGGGGACGCGCGGTGGCCGTGGGCCGTCGGCGGTGTCGCGGCCCTGCTGCTGCTCGGCGGCGGCTACCTGCTGTGGACCCGTCCGCGCTCGCTGCCGGTCCTTCGCCAGCACACGGCTTTCGACAACGTCGACCAGGCTCACCGGGAGGCGCTGGAGCGCAGGGCCGGCCAGGAGCTGGTCGAGCTCGGCGAACGGCTGAGCGCGGCGGAGCACCGGTCCGCCGCCGAGGCGGAGGCCCTGCGGGGCGCGCTCGACGCCCACGCCGCGGCCCGTGCGGTCCACGACCGGATCGACGGCGGACCGCTGTCCGACGTCGTCGGCGTCCTCGTGCTGCTGGATCTGGCCGAGGACCGCCTGGCCCGGCGCGGGCGGGGCGTCGCCCGGCGCCGCCACTGCTACGCCAACCCGCTGCACGGTACCGACACCAGGCCCACCGACTGGCGGCAACTGGGCACGACGCGTACCGTACGGGTACCCCTGTGCGGATCGTGCGCGCAGGCGGTGCGCACCCGGATGCGGCCCGACGCCCTGCTCGTCGAGCACGGCGACCGTACCGTGCCCTACTTCGAGGTGCCCGCGAAGGAGAGCGTGTGGTCGGCCACGGGCTTCGGTACGCTCGCCGACGACCTCGTCGAGCGGATCCAGCGCGGTGACCACCGCCGACCCGAGGATGAGCGGTAACGGGTGGAGAACGGATCGAACCGTACTTCGTGGCCGGTTCCGGACACGGGGTGATCTGCTCGCCCCGCGTCGTCGTGTGGCGTGGCTATAGTTCCCTGGGACCCGTCGTGGGGAGAAACCGGGGTCGTGTGACCATCAACCAAGGAAGCGGGGCGGGCGTGAACGACCCCCAACACCAGGACGGGCCGGGAACGGAACAGGACCGCGCCGGTCGCGTCGTCGGTGACTTCCGGCTGGTGCGCTCGTTGGGGCGCGGCGGGTTCGGTGAGGTGTTCCTGGGCGAGGCCCGGGACGGGAGCCGCGCGGCGGTGAAGGTGCTGCACGCCACCTGGGCCGGGGACGCCGAGATGCGCCGCCGGTTCACCGCGGAGGTGGAGCAGGCGCGTCGGGTGAGCGGTTTCTGTATCGCGGCGATCCTGGACGCCGATCCCGAGGCCGAGGAGCCGTGGATCGCCACGGAGTACATCGACGGCCCCACCCTCCATGACGCGGTGGGCCGGGACGGCCCGCGGGCGGGTGTGGAACTGCACCGGCTGGCGGTCTCCACGGCCACGGCCCTGGCGGCCATCCACGCGGCCGGTGTGGTGCACCGGGATCTGAAGCCGGAGAACATCATGCTGGCTCCGGACGGGCCGCGGGTGATCGACTTCGGGATCGCCAAGGCGGTGGAGTCGACGTCGGTGACGGCCAGCGGGGTGATCGGGACCATCGGGTACATGGCCCCGGAACAGCTGGAGGGCATGCGCCTGACGTCGGCGGTGGACATCTTCGCGTGGGGTTCGGTGATGGTCTACGCGGCCACCGGACACGAGGCCTTCCCCGGTCCGACCCAGGCCTCCCGCATCGCCCGCATCCTCAGCGCCGAACCCGAACTCGGAGCGCTCGGCGGTGCGCTGCGCGATATCGTCCGCACCTGCCTGGACAAGGATCCCGCCCACCGTCCGGACGCCACCACCCTCCTCAACCGGTTGGTCGCGGCGCCCGCGGACGGATCCCGCCCCGCACCGCCCTCCGCTGCCGCCGAGCCCGCACACGCCGGGGCGGACACCGCCACCCGGGTCGAACGCCCCCTCCCCGTCGACCCCACCCGCGCGGAGTCCGTCGGCACCGTGGACCCGACGCGCGTGGAGCGGCCCGTCCCGGTCGACCCCACCCGGGTCGAACGGCCCGTCCCGGTCGACCCGACCCGCGTCGGGCCCGCCGGGGGGATCGACCCCACCCGCGCCTACACCCGGGTCGCCCCGGCCGCCCCGCCGCCTCCGACGGGACCGACGACCGGGGCGCCGTACCCGACGGGCGCGCCCCCGCGTGACGGCGTGCCCCCGTACCACTTCGTCGGTGTCCGGTTCACCGACACCCGGTCCCTGGCGACCGCCATGCAGCAGAACTGGAACGCCGCCGTCCGGGTGTTCAGCGACCCCCAGGAACGCGCGGCACTGGGCGCGTGGATCATCGACGACCTCGTTGACACCTCGGTGGACCGGTCCCTCTTCCGCCGCCAGGTCGACGACGCCAACCTGGCCATCGCCTCCTTCATCGCGCAGCTGTGCCCCGAACTGCCCCCGGTCTTCCGCGGCCGGGGCGTCACCCCGGCCGAGCTCGGCGAGCTGTTCAACGACCCCCGGCCGCTGTTCACCGGTGCTCCGCTGGCCAACGAGATGGCACTGTTGGCCCGGCCCGAGGTCCTGCGCGTCATGGACGCGCACCGCACCGACCAACCCGGGCGGCTCCGCCAGCTCGCCGACCACCTGGAGGAGGCCGAACGCGCCGGCATCGCCTTCCACCGCCAGCTCGTCGACCAGCTGTCCGGATGGCGGTCGGCCCGCGCCGAGGCCAGCCCGGCGCTCATCCTCACCTTCCTGCTCCATCCGGAGCGGATGGTGCGACCCGACACCGGCGGCGACAGCGAACTGTCGGCCTGGGTCGAGGTCCTGTGGACCCGCGTCGAGGGGAGCCCGCTCCCGGTCAACACCGGGTGCGCGGCCGTGGTGTACGGTTCGCTGCCGACGATGCGGGCCCTGGCGGTCCAGCGGCGGGACTGGGAGGGGCGTTTCGGCGACGCCCGGGAGCGGCACGAGGCGCTGACGAGCAAGGTCGGGCTCCAGAGGCGCCTGGACACCGCGGGACGGTACTCCCGGTTCGCCTTCTTCGCGCTGCCGGTCGGCGCGGGGCTGACCATGACCGAGGTCCTGGGTTCCCTCGACTTCGCCCCGGAGGGGGTTCTCAACCTGTTGATCTGGGTCGGCCTCCTCGGTCTGGTCGGCGCGGTGGTCTCGGGCGCCGTGCTGAGGGTGGTGTGCGGCTCCCCGCCGCGCCGTGCCCGCCGGGTCTGGGAACTCCAGCAGTCCAACGCCCAGCTACCGCAGCTGACCAGCGGGGTCGAACGTATCCACGACGACCTGCGCAGGGCACGGGGGATCTGCGGAGCCTGAGGAACGCGACCGGCATACGACAGCGGGGCAGGACCCGCTCCGCCGCTTCTGCGGGGGCGGGTCCTGCGGACCGTTCCCCGTACGCCGCGGTGCGGGAGCCGGGGAGCGCGGCGCGGGCGTGCGCTCGCCCGGACCCCGGTGGCGGGCCTCGTCCCCGGTGACCGGGGTGTCGCGCTGACGTGACCGGCCCCGCTGCCGCATCATCGTGGTGCGCGCGGCGCCAGCCGCGGATGCAGGCACGGTGGGGGAGGGGAGTGTGGGCGACCGCGGTCCGAACCTGGCCCTGTTCCTGCTCTTCGTGGTGCTGCTCCAGTTCGGGTACCCGATGACCCTGCAGGGTGAGGGCTGGACCCTGCTGTACACGCTGCTCTACGTCGGGATGGTCGGCTTCGGCCTGCTCGTCGTCCGGGACGAGCGCGACCGGGTACTGCCCGTCCTGGTCATCGGCGTGGCGCTGGCGTACTTCGCCCTCTGGGTCGCCGTCGACCCCCTGAGCAGCGTCGCGCTGCTCGGTCTGTTCGCCACGCTGTTCGCCTTCCAGGGCGGCGTCGTCTACTCGCTGCTCAAGTTCGTCTACCGGCGCAGCCCGGCGCACAGCCTGAACGTGATCGTCGCCGCCGTCAGCGCCTACCTCCTCATCGGGGGTGTGTTCGCGACGTGTTTCAGCGCGTTCGAGCTCCTCGTCCCCGGGAGTTTCACGGACAGCGCGCATCCCGACGAACCGATGACCTGGCAGCGTTTCGTGTACTTCTCCTACGTCACCCTGGCCACGCTGGGTTACGGCGACATCGTCGCCGTCTCCGCCTGGATGCGCTCCCTGGCCGCGGCCGAGGCCGTGGCCGGAGCCCTCTTCCTCACCACCGTGATCGCCCGGCTCGTCAGCGTCTACGTCGCGCCGCACCCCCGTCGGCCCGGGGACGGTGCCGCGGACTGACCCGTGAACGGTGGGGCCGGAGCCGGGATGTCAGCCCGCGTCCGCGACCCTCCCGGATCCGCCCGCCGGGGGGTCGTCCGCCCACGGCCGTGGGGCCCCGGGTGCGGCCAGCGCGTCGAGCCGGGCGACGACCGAGGCCCGGGCCATCGTGTAGGGGGCGGTCCGGTCGTCCTCCAACTGGGAGATCCGGTTCGCGGACTCCAGGAACGCCTGGAACTCGAAGGCCAGCTGCGCGGGGTCGGCCGACGCCGGGAGTTCGCCCAGGTGGCGTGCGTCGTCCGCGGCCCGGGCGAGGAGACCGCTCCACTCCCGCTCCGCCTCGGCCAGGGCGTCGCGCACCCGGCCGGGCCGGGACTCGAACTCCGTGGTGACCCGGTGGAAGAAGCAGCCGCCGACGAACACGCGGCCGCTCGAGTAGACGATCCAGTCCGCGCACAGGCGCCAGAGCCGGGGCAGGCCGGGGCGCACCTCCAGCGCGTCCCGCACGACGTGGTCGGCGAAGATCCTCCGGGCGGCGCGGACCGTCGCCAGCTGGAGTTCCTCCTTGGAGCCGAAGTGCGCGAACACCCCGCTCTTGCTGACCTCCAGCTCCTTGGCGAGCCGTCCGAGGGACAGCCCCTCCAGCCCCTCCACGGAGGCGATGTCCAGCGCGCGCCGCAGGACCGCCCGACGGGTCTGGTCTCCGCGCAGGGTCCGGCCGTCGGTGCTGTTCTTCACGGTGGGGCCTCCACGGGTCCGTGCCGGGGGAGTCGAACGTTCGGTCGATGACCAGGCCAGAATATGCGGCCCTTGACGGTTGGGGAATCACAGACAAATAATACGACCGTTCGTATTGTTTTCTTCAGAGTCAGGGGTCCCCGTGCACACCGCCTCCCTCGTTGGCACCGCCCTCAACGCCCTCGCCCTGCCCGCGCCCCGCCTCGCCGGACGGCTGGCGCGGCGGTTGTGGACGACTCCCGGTCCGCCCCGTCCACTGGACGCCGACCAACGGGACCTCGTCGACGCGGCCACCTCCGACCGCCTCCGGGTGGGTCGCTGGGAGGTGGTCACCCACGCCTGGGGCGACGGTGCGCGCCCGGTCCTGCTCGTCCACGGCTGGTCGTCCCGGGCCGCCCGCTTCGCCGACCTCGTCCGGCGCCTGACCGACCTCGGCTACACCCCGGTGACCTGGGACGCGCCCGGGCACGGGGCGACCGGGGGGCCCGTGGGCACGATCCTCGACGCCCTGGAGATCATGCGCCTCCTCCAGGACCGCCACGGCCGCTTCCACGCCGTCGTCGCCCACTCACTGGGGGCGCCCTTCGCCGTGCACGCCCTGCGCGAGGGGGTCGAGGCCGACCGGGTCGTCCTTGTCGCCGGGGTGTCCGACTTCTCCTACACGATCAGCGGACTGGTGTCCGTCCTCCGGCTCCGGCCGCGGACCGTCCGGGCACTGCGCGCCGAGATCGAGCAGCGCTACTTCGGCGGTGACCCCACCGTGTGGGAGCGCTTCTCCGCCACCCACGCCGCCCACACCCTGAACCGGCCCTTCCTGCTCCTGCACGACGAGGCCGACCGCGTGGTCCCGTGGTCGCAGTCCCAGCGCACGCTGGAGGGGCTCGACGGGCGCGCCCGGCTGGTCACGACCTCGGGCCTGGGACACAACGGCATCCTCTCGGACCCCGGGCAGCTCGACCGGATCACCGACTTCGTCCAGGGGGCCGACACCCCGGCGCGTACCGGCGGCGACTGATCCCGGGCGGGCCCGGCGCCGCTCACCGCGCGACCGCACCGCTCCCGGAGTTGTCCACCACCACGTCGGCGTGCTCTCTGGGACGGTGCTCGGCGTGGAACGCGTCCTCCTGCCGCGCCCACAGGGCCCGGTAGGGGGCGTACAGGGCGGCGTCCCCGCGCAGGTCCAGCCGCCGGCCCCGCTCGGCGTCGTCCGCGGCCACCCACAGCAGCAGGTCGAGGTGCGGGCGCACCGGCCAGGCCCCGCACCCGCAGCCCTCGACGACGAGTGTGCCCCCGTCAGCCAGGTCCGGAGGCAGTGCCGTCCAGGCGTCCCCGAAGCCGCCGCGCTCCCAGTCGTAGCGCCGCCAGGCCGGGCCCTCCCCGCGTGCGAGCGGCTCCAGGACCCACTCCCTCAGGAACACGTGGGCGAGCGACAGCCCGTCCCACCCCGGGTACAGGTCCTCCATGGTCAGCACCGCCGACGGCTCGCCCCGCAGGTCCAGCGCGGTGCTCAGCCGCTCCGCCACGGTGCTCTTGCCCGAACCCGAGCGCCCCTCGACCGCGACCACGCGCAGAGGCCGCCTCCGCCCCCGGGCCAGCACGACCGAGGCCAGGCGGTCGGCCCACCGGCCATCGCCGGTCCGTACGCGCTCCACTGCCACACCCCGCACCTTAGCCGCCCCGTGTTCCCGCTTGCGTTCACTGCTTGTAGCATGCCTCACAGCAGCGCGGAGCGCTGACCGAACATCGACCACGAGGGGGAACCGGGTGACCGACGCCACAGTGACACCCGGATCCCAGTCCGCCCTGCGGCAGGCCAACGAACGCCGCGTCGTGGACGTGCTGCGCCGGGACGGAACCCGCACCCAGGCGGAACTGGCCCGGGCGACCGGACTGTCCGCCGCGAGCGTGTCCAACATCGTGCGGGGGCTGCGGGCCGCGGGCACGGTCTCGGTCCGCGACACGGCCTCCAACGGCCGACGGGCCAGGGCGGTCACCCTCCTGCGCCCGCCGGGCACGGTCCTGGCGGTCGACTTCACCGTGGACCGCGTCGCGGTCGGCGTCGGGGACAGCGACGGCAACCTCCTGGCGCGTGAGGAGATCGGCTACGACGTGGCCGCCGACCCCGGGCGCGCGGTGCGCCGCGCCGCGTGGCTGGCCGAGACCACCCTCCAACGCGCGCGGATCGACCTGAGGACGGTCTCCTCGGCCGTGGCCGCCGTGCCGGGGCCGGTCGATCCGGGGACCGGGGAGGTCGGGAGGATCTCGTGCGTGCCCCGCTGGGCGGGTTTCCGACCCGCCGAGGCCCTGGGCGAACGCCTCGGCGCCCCCGTGGTCGCGGAGAACGACGCCAACCTCGCCGCGCTGGCCGAACGGCGCATCGGTGCCGGCGAGGGTGCCGAACACCTCCTCCACCTGGTCATCGGGGAGGGCGTCGGCACGGGGATCGTCCTGGCCGGGGAACTGTTCCGGGGCGCGGGCGGCACGGCGGGCGAGATCGGGCACATCGCGCTCGACCCGCGCGGCCCGGTGTGCCGCTGCGGGAACCGCGGCTGCCTGGAGACCTTCGCCGGGGCGCGCTACCTGCTGGACATGCTGCCGCAGAACTCCGAGGTCGCGCGCGGCCCGGGCGGGCCCCGGGTGGCCGACGTCGTGGCGGCCGCGCGCTCCGGTGACCTGGGCAGCCGACGCGTCATCGCGGAGGCGGGCACGGCGCTCGGGCAGGGGCTGGCCATCGCCGCCAACCTGTTCAACCCGGACCGGGTGACCGTCGGCGGCGACCTGGCGGAGGCGGGGGAGCTCCTCCTCGATCCGATGGCGCGCGCGATGGAGCTCGGCGCCCTGGGCAGCGCGCGGGAGGACCTGACCCTGGTGTCGGGCGCGCTCGGCCGGGACGCGGCCCTGTACGGCGCTCTGTGGACCGCGGCGCACGCCGCGCCCTGATCCCGTCTTCGAGCCCTTGCGGCACCCCTGACCGTCCCCGGTCCAGTGTCCGTGCTGGACAGAGCACGGCCCCGCCGCCTTCACGCGACACCGACACCACGGTCTCGCGTACGGTGAAGTGCGAGGTCAGGGCAGCTTCGAGCGGGTGAACGCGGGAGCGTTCCACCCGTTCTTCACATGACGTCACACGTGCTCATCACCGCTGTGACCTGGGCTTTTAATGTCTTCAATGCCTGAACTCAACACTCGTAATGTTTCAGTTATGTGTTCATCAGTTGACGGCAAGCAGTCGGTGGGGTTTGACTTCACATCATCACTCGCGAGTTCCCACCACTGATCCCCCGTCCAGAGAGGCACCCCGCGTTGAGCACTCGACGTCCCTTCACGCCACGAGCGGCCCTCGGCGGCATCACCGCCGCCACCGCCGCCTTCACCCTCCTCGTCTCCGGCTGCGGCTCCCTCACCACCTCCGGTGACGACGCCGAGCGGGAGACCCACAGCCTGGAGGAGGGCTTCCACGTCGGACTCCTCCTGCCCGAGCTCCAGACGGCCCGGTACGAGGCCTTCGACCGGCCCTACTTCGAGGAGGCCCTCGCGGAGCTGTGCCCCGACTGCGAGCTCTCCTACGCCAACGCCGACCAGGACGTCGACGAGCAGCAGACGCAGGCCCAGGCGATGCTCACCGACGGTGTCGACGTCCTCGTCCTGGGCGCGGTCGACTCCGAGGCCGCGGCGGGAACGATCAACGAGGCCCAGGCCCAGGGCGTGCCCGTGGTCGCCTACGACCGTCTCGCGCAGGGCGGCGCCGACATGTACGTGTCCTTCGACAACGTGCGCGTCGGCCAGGTCCAGGGCGAGGCCCTCCTGGAGGCCATCGAGCAGGACGGCACCGCGGGCGAGGGGCAGATCGTCATGATCAACGGCTCGCCCACCGACCCCAACGCCGGCGACTTCAAGGCGGGCGCCCACGAGATCCTCGACGGGCAGATCGAGATCGGCCAGGAGTTCGACACCCCGGACTGGTCGCCCGACCAGGCCAACAACCAGATGGAGGGTGCCATCACCTCCCTGGGCGTGGACGAGATCATCGGCGTCTACTCCGCCAACGACGGCATGGCCTCGGGCATCATCTCCGCCCTGCGCAGCGCCGGTGTCGAGACCGAGGACCTGCCTCCCGTCACCGGCCAGGACGCCGAGCTGCACGGGATCCAGCGCATCATCGCGGGTGAGCAGTACATGACGGTGTACAAGGCGATCCGCCCCGAGGCCGAGATCGCCGCGGCCATGGCGGTGTCCCTGGCCACCGGCGAGGAGCTCGACGCGGGCGAGTACAACCTCACCGAGGTCGAGGACGCCGACGGCGAGACCGTTCCGGCGATCCTGCTCGACCCGATCGCGGTCACCGAGGAGAACATCGGCGACACGGTCGTCTCGGACGGTTTCTACACCATCGAGGAGATCTGCACCGACGACTACGCCGACACCGAGTTCTGCGAAGAAGCCCTGTAGACCCACGGTGCGACGCCGCGGAGGACGGGGCGGGCCGATCGGCCCGCCCCGCTCCCCGGGGCGAGGAAAGAGACACGAGCACGATGAGCACACCCGTCCTGGAACTGTCCGGGATCTCCAAGACCTTCGGGGCCGTGCGCGCCCTCAGCGAGGTCGACTTCCACGTCGGTGCCGGAGAGGTCGTCGCCCTGCTCGGCGACAACGGGGCCGGCAAGTCCACCCTGGTCAAGGTGATCGCCGGGGCCCACCCCGCCGACAGCGGCGGAACCATCACGTGGGACGGGCAGCCGGTCACGATCGGTTCGCCCTCCGACGCCCAGCGGCTCGGCATCGCCACCATCTACCAGGACCTCGCCCTGTGCGACAACCTGGACATCGTCGGCAACCTGTTCCTCGGCAACGAACGGCTGCACTTCCCGGGCACCCTCGACGAGGTGGCCATGGAGAGCCGGGCCCGGGAACTCCTGGACTCCCTCTCGGTGCGCATCCCCGACCTGCGCGTCCCCGTCTCCGGTCTGTCCGGCGGCCAGCGCCAGATCATCGCCATCGCCCGTTCCCTGCTGGGCCAGCCCCGCGTCGTCATGCTCGACGAGCCGACCGCCGCGCTGGGCGTCGCGCAGACCGCGCAGGTCCTCGACCTCATCGAGCGCCTGCGCGACCAGGGGCTGGGCGTGGTGCTGATCAGCCACAACATGGCCGACGTGCGAGCGGTCGCCGACCGCGCCGTGGTGCTGCGGCTGGGCCGCAACGCCGGGGACTTCCCCATCGCGGAGACCAGCTACGAGGAGATCGTGGCCGCCATCACCGGCGCCGCGGACAACCCGGTCACCCGCCGCTCCGAACGTACCGGCGCCTCCGCCGTGGCCACGAAGGACCACTGATGACCCAGCAGACACACCTCACACAAGAGGACACCGCCACCGAAAGGGCCTCCGCCGAGGCCGCGCGCGACCCCCGACTGCTCGTCACCGCGGCCTCGCCGCGAGGCTGGCTCCAGGCCCTCCGGCGCAACGTCCGCGGCGGCGAGCTCGGGCCGGTCCCGGTCGTCATCGGGCTGCTCCTGATCGGCATCGTCTTCCAGTCGATGAACGACCGGTTCCTGTCCCCGCAGAACCTGTCCAACCTCACCGTGCAGATCGCCGCCATCGGTCTGATGACCACCGGCGTGATCATGGTCCTGCTGTTGGGCGAGATCGACCTGTCCATCGGGTCGGTCTCCGGTCTGTCCGCCGCGGTGCTGGCGGTGCTCGCCGTGCGGCACGGGCTCCCCGAGTGGCTGGCGATCGTCGCGGCCCTCGGAGTGGGGCTCGTGATCGGTCTCATCCACGGGGTGATCTTCGCCAAGGTCGGCGTACCCGCCTTCGTCGTCACCCTCGCCGGCCTGTTGGGCTGGCAGGGCGTACACCTGTACCTCATGGGCAGCGACGGCACCATCAACACCAGTTCGACGGGCCCGATCGCGCTCCTGACCCAGACCTACTTCGTTCCGGTCGTCGGCTGGGCCATCGTCCTGCTGGTCCTGGCCCTGTACCTGTTCTCCATCCTGACCGTCGAGCGCAAGAGGAGCCGGGCGGGTCTGCCCAGCCGGGCCCCGGTCGAGGTCCTGGCCCGGACCGCGCTGCTGGCGCTCCCGTTGGTCGGCGGTGTGTGGACGCTCAACCAGTACAAGGGCGTCCCCCTGGCCTTCCTCATCTTCGTCGGCTTCGTGGCGGTACTCGACCTGGTCCTGCGCAAGACCCGCTACGGGCGCATGGTCTACGCGGTGGGCGGCAACGCCGAGGCGGCCCGCCGCGCGGGCATCAACGTGGACCTCATCCGCGTCTCGGTGTTCGGTATCGCCTCCACGCTGGCCGCGCTCGGCGGAATCATGCTGGCGTCGCGCAACTTCGCGGCCAGCGTGTCCACCGGCGGCGGCGCGGAGCTGATGATGGCCATCGCGGCGGCGGTGATCGGCGGTACCAGTCTCTTCGGCGGACGCGGCAACGCCTACTCCGCCCTCCTCGGCGGTCTGGTCCTGGGCGCGATCACCTCCGGCCTGCTGCTGCTCCAGATGGACACCTCGGTCCGGTTCATGATCACCGCCGCGGTGCTGCTCGTCGCGGTCATCCTGGACGCCGTCTCACGGCGCGGTCGCAAGACCCACGCCCGGGGCGGCGCCTAGTCTCCTCGGGCCCCCGCCTCGGCCCGAACCGCACACCCCGCGGAGGAGCCCCGTCTCCTCCCCTCCCCGGGGCGGCTCACTCCACTCCCGGCCGCCCCCGCCCCGGTCCGGCCGCTCCCGCCGGGCCGGGGCCCGTTCTTCCCGTGTGAACTCCGTCTCCTCCCGCCGGGGCCGGTGAACGCCGCACCGACGCGGGCGGTCGCCTCCGTGGCCGACCGGTGAAGCGACGGCGTCCGCCCCGTGTCCGCACCGCGGATCAGCCTGGCGCGGACGCCGTGAACTGCGGCGACGCCCCGACGGCACGATCGTGCGACACCGGGTGCGCCAAACGCCCGGTCACCGGGCCGGGGCCCCGCGCCGAGGGCCCCGGAGTCCGTTCCCCGGGGTGGATCGGGCCCTCGCCGAGCCACTGTTAGGTTCGTCGCGATCGACCGCCCTGTCCAGGGGCCACCCGCCCACGAGGCGGCTCCCAGTCATGCCCGGATACCGCCCCCTCCCACTCCGGCAGGACTCGGGGGACGCCTGTTCCAGGAGATGAAGAGCATGCGCAGGATCCTCGTCGTCGGCGCCGGCCAGTCCGGCCTCCAACTCGCCCTCGGTCTGCTCGGGGAGGACTACGACGTCACCCTGGTCGGCGCCGGCGGGCCGGAGGAGCTGCGCGCGGGGCCCGTACTGTCCACCCAGTGCCTGTTCGGACCCGCGCTGCGGCGTGAACGCCGTCACGGCCTGTCCCTCTGGCGCGACCGCGCGCCCCTCGTCGAGGGTGTCGGCGTCCGGGTCGCCGACCCCGCGGGGGGAGGGGAACCCGACGTCTCCTGGGTGGGCCGGCTGTCCGAACCCGCCCAGTCGGTGGACCAGCGGCTCAAGCTGGCCGCCTGGTTGGAACTGTTCGCCGCCCGCGGCGGCCGGTTCCTCCGCCGCCGCGTGGACGTGGACGGACTGGAGGCGCTCGCGCGGGAGCACGACCTCACCGTCGTCGCCGCGGGGCGCGGGGAGCTGGCGCGGATCTTCCCCCGCGACACGACCCGTTCGCACTTCGACGCGTCCCAGCGCGCCCTGACGGTCGCCTACGTCACCGGGGCCCACCCGCACCCCGACGGCGCGGTCCTCAACCGCAGCGCGGTTCCCGGGCTCGGCGAGGTGGTCAGCCTGCCCGTGTACTCCCTCGCCGGGGCCTGCCACGCGGTGATGGTCGAGGCCGTGCCCGGCGGTCCCATGGACCGGCCCGTCCCCTCCGACGCCTCGGCGGGAGCGGTGCTCGTGGGTCTGCTGGACGTCCTCCGCCGCCACACGCCCTGGGAGTACGAGCGCTTCGCCGACGCCGTACCCGCCGACCCTCGGGCCGCCCTGCGCGCCTCCTACGCCCCCGTGGTGCGCGAACCGGTCGCCCGGCTGCCCCGCGGCGCGACGGTCCTGGGGATGGCCGACACGGTGGTCGCCAACGACCCCGTCACCGCGCAGGGCGCCAACATGGCCTCCCTGGCCGCGGACGTCTACCGCCGGGCGATCGTCGACCACGGCGCGCGGCCGTTCGACGAGGCGTTCATGCGGGGCGCCTTCGCCTCCTACTGGCGCCACGCGCGGCACGTGACCGCGTGGAGCAGGGTCATGCTCTCCGGTCCCCGGCACGTGTGGGAGCTGTTCCGCGTCGCGGAGGAGGACCAGGCGACCGCCGACCGGTTCGCCGACTCCTTCGCCGACCCGAGCGGTCTCATCGAGTGGTTCCTGCACCCCGAGCGGGCCATGGAGTACGCCGACGGGGTCCGCGGTCTCAGCCGGGCCTGATCATCCCATCAACCGACCTCGTAATTCCGACCGGATGGGTGGAGATGTAGCGTCAGCTCCCTCATGTACACAGATCTCCTGGAACCCGTGTCCGCCGGTCCCCTCGGGAACGCGGACACCTGGGTCTTCGTCCTCCTGGCCGGTACCGCGGTCCTCGCGGGCGCGGCCGTGCAGAGCACCGTCGGACTCGGGCTCGGCCTGGTCGCGGCACCGGTCATCTCCTTCCTGGACCCCACCCTCATGCCGGGGGCGATGCTCATCGCCGCGGTCCTGCTCCCCGTGCTCACGCTGGTGCAGGAGTGGCGGCACGTGGACTGGAGGGGGGTGGCCTGGGGCCTGCCCGCCCGCCTGCCCGGAACGCTGGCGGGCGTGTGGGTCGTGGCCACCCTCCAGCCCCGGGCACTGGCGGGACTGGTCGGCGCCATGGTGCTCACCGCGGTCGCGCTGTCGGTGTGGTCCTTCCGGGTGCGCGTCACCCCGGTCTCCCTCGTGGTCGCGGGGTGCCTGTCCGGGTTCGCGGGCACGGCGACCTCCGTGGGCGGCCCTCCGATGGCGCTGGTCTACCAGTACGAGCCGCCCTCGCGCGTGCGGGCCACCCTGGCGGCCTTCTTCCTGCTCGGGGCGAGTGTCTCCCTGGCCGCGCTCGGGGCGGGCGGCCAGTTGGACGCCAGGACGGCCGTGGTGGGCGTGGCCGCCCTGCCGTTCGTCGGCGCCGGGTTCGCCCTCGGCAACGTCGTACGACGCAGGGTCGACGCCGCGAAGCTGCGGGTGGCGATGCTCTGTGTGGTGACCGTCTCGGCGATCGGCCTGCTCGGACAGGCTCTTCTCGGTTAGCGTCGTCCGGGAGGGCAACGGAGCACCCCGGAGCGAGTAATGTACGCGAAAACCCGTGTGGGAGCCATGTCCGCGAACACACCGTCCGCCCGGACCGTTCCGGGTCCGGAGAAGCCCTGCTCCGAGTGGGGTCCGGCCCCCTTCGTCCGGGTACGACCCGTGGACACAGCCTCATAGACTCAGGTATGCATACCTGCCGGTAGCCAATTCCGGGCCGGGTCAGCGGCCCGGATCGGCAAACACAGGCGGAACACGTTGGACGAGGGGACTGACGAGACAGTGGCACTGTTCGAGTCGATACACAATCCGGAAGCTCTCAAGAGGCTCCCGGCCGACCAGCTCCCGGTGCTGGCGCGGGAGATCAGAGACTTCCTGGTCGACTCCTGTGCCCAGACCGGCGGCCACCTCGGGCCCAGCCTCGGCGTCGTCGAACTGACCATCGCGCTGCACAGGGTCTTCGACTCGCCCAGGGACCCCATCCTCTTCGACACCGGTCACCAGGCCTACGCACACAAGGTGCTCACCGGCCGGCACGACTTCTCCGACCTCAAGTCCGAGGGCGGCCTGTCCGGCTACCCCTCCCGCGCCGAGTCCGAGCACGACTTCATCGAGAACTCGCACGCCTCCACCGCGCTGTCCTACGCCGACGGCATGGCCAGGGCCAACGAGGTCCGGGGCCGTGACGACCGCACCGTGGTGGCGGTGATCGGCGACGGGGCCCTCACCGGCGGTATGGCCTGGGAGGCGCTCAACAACATCGCGGAGCGCAAGAACCGGCGCCTGGTCGTGGTGGTCAACGACAACGGCCGCTCCTACTCCCCGACCCGGGGCGGAATCGCCGACCACCTGGCCTCCCTGCGCCTGGCGCCCGGATACGAGCAGGCCCTCGACCTGGCCAAGAGCACGCTCAACCGCACCCCCGTGGTCGGCCAGCCGCTCTACGAGGCCCTCCACGGCCTGAAGAAGGGCGTCAAGGACGCCATCCAGCCGCAGATGATGTTCGAGGACCTGGGGCTCAAGTACCTCGGCCCCATCGACGGCCACGACGAGCCCGCCCTGGAGAAGGCACTGCGCCGCGCCCGCGACTTCGGCGGCCCCGTGATCGTCCACTGCATCACGCAGAAGGGCAAGGGCTACGCCCCCGCGGAGAACCACGACGAGGACCAGTTCCACGCCCCCGGCCCCTTCGACGTCAGCACCGGCCAGGCCAAGCCCGGCCCCAAGGTCGAGAAGTGGACCTCGGTCTTCGGCGAGACCATGGTGGAGATCGGCGCCGAGCGCGGGGACGTCGTCGCCATCACCGCGGCCATGCTCTACCCCACCGGCCTGAACACGTTCGCCGCGGCCTACCCCGACCGCTGCTTCGACGTCGGCATCGCCGAACAGCACGCCGCCACCGCCGCCACCGGCATGGCGATGAACGGCCTGCACCCGGTCGTGGCGGTCTACGCGACCTTCCTCAACCGCTGCTTCGACCAGGTGCTCATGGACGCCGCGCTGCACCGGCAGGGCGTCACCTTCTGTCTGGACCGCGCCGGTGTGACCGGCAACGACGGCGCCAGCCACAACGGCATGTGGGACATGTCGATCCTCCAGGTCGTCCCCGGTCTGCGCCTGGCCGCCCCGCGCGACGCCGAGCGCCTGCGCCGCCTCCTGCGTGAGGCCGTCGCGGTCGAGGACGCCCCCACGGTCGTGCGCTACCCCAAGGGCGCGGTCGCCGAGCACCTGGAGGCGATCGGTCGGGTCGGCTCCATGGACCTGCTCCGCCGGGCCACCGAGGGCGGCCGGTCCAAGGACCTGCTCATCGTCGGCGTCGGCAGTATGGCCCAGGTCGCCTGCGAGGTCGCCGACCGGATGGCCGACCAGGGCATCGGCGTCACCGTCCTCGACCCCCTGTGGGTCAAGCCCCTGGACGAGGCCCTGGTCGCCGAGGCCGCCGAGCACAGCGTCGTGGCGGTCATCGAGGACAACGGCCGCACCGGCGCCGTCGGCGACGCCGTCGCCCGCATGCTCCGCGACCACGACGTCGACGTGCCCGTCCGCACGTTCGGCATCGAGCAGGAGTTCCTCGACCACGCCAAGCGCGACCGCATCCTCCAGCAGCAGGGACTGACCCCCCAGGAGCTGTCCCGCAAGCTCACCGAGACCGTCTCCCGCCGCACCGAGTCCGCCGAGGACTCCGACGGCCGCGCCCTGACCGGGGACAAGGCCTGAGCTGTGCTCGTCGTGGGTCCCCGCTTCGCTCCGACCCGTGGTCGTGCGCCCCGGAAGCCGGGGATGCCTCATCCCCGGCGGGGCCTGCCGCCCGGTCCTCGCCCGCGGCTCGCCCCGTCCCGCGCAACCCTGGCGGCGTCCGGACCGAACCCTCCGGGGTGACGGCTCACCCCACCGGATCCAGGCCCATGGGGCGCCCCCGCGTCGGGGGCGCCCCTCGGCGTGTGCGGGCCACCGGCCCCGGAGCTGTAAGAATGGGCCTATGACCGCTCCCGAACCCGACCAGCAGCGCACCGAGGACACCGAGCCGCTCCGGGTGGCGGTGATCGGCTCCGGCCCCGCGGGCATCTACGCGGCCGACGCACTCACCCGACAGCACCGCGTTCCCGTCCGGGTGGACGTCATGGACCGGCTGCCCACCCCGTACGGTCTGGTCCGCTACGGCGTGGCCCCCGACCACACCAGGATCAAGGGCGTCGCCCGCGCCCTGAGCAAGGTCCTGGAACACCCGCACGTACGCTTCGTCGGCGGGGTCGAGTTCGGGGACACCCTCACCCGCGCCCACCTCGCCCGCACCCACCACGCCGTGGTCTACGCGACCGGCGCCAGCGTGGACCGCCGCCTGGGCGTGCCCGGCGAGGACCTGCCCGGCAGCGTGGCCGCCACCGACTTCGTCAACTGGTACTGCGGCCACCCCGACAGCGAACTGGAGCGGTTCGTCCTGGACTCGGAGGAGGTCGCCGTGGTCGGGGCGGGCAACGTGGCCCTCGACGTGGCGCGCATCCTCGTCAGGACCGCCGACGAACTCCGGCACACCGACATTCCCCAGCCCGTCCTGGAGACCCTGGCCGCCAGCCGCGTCCGCACCGTCCACCTGCTCGCCCGACGCGGCCCGCTCCAGGCGAAGTTCACCGCCCCCGAACTGCGCGACCTGCTCGCCCTGCCGGACGTCGACGTGGTGGTACCCGCCGACCAGGTCGCCATCGACCCCGCCGACGTGGGCGGCCCCGCTCCCGAGGTGCACCAGGTGGCCCGTGCCGCCCGCACCAACCTGCGCCTGCTCTCGGACCAGGCGCGGCGCCCACCGCGCGGGTGCCCGCGCCGCGTCCTGCTGCACTTCTGGACGCGGCCGGAGGAGATCCTGGGCACCGACCGGGTCACCGGCGTCCGTCTGGAGCGCACCCGCATGGCGGCCGACGGGCACCTGGAGGGAACCGGGGAGACGACGGTCGTCGACGCCGGGATGGTGCTGCGCTCGGTGGGCTACGCGGGGGTCCCCCTGCCCGGGGTGCCCTTCGACCCGGTCGAGCGGACCGTTCCGCAAAAGGACGGACGCGTGCTGGACCCGGGCGGTCTGCCGGTCCGCGGCGACTACGTGGCCGGGTGGATCAAGCGCGGTGCCACCGGGGTGATCGGGACCAACAAGTCCGACGCCGCCGGAACCGTCCGCTCCCTGCTCGACGACGCGCCCGAACTGCGGTCGGGCGCGCCCGAACTCGTGCCCCTGGAGACGGTGCTGGACGAGCTCGGGATCGCCCACAGCGGGTACGGCGACTGGTTGCGTATCGACAGCGCCGAGGCCGAGCAGGCGCAGGCTCTGGACCGGGGCGAACGGGTCAAGCTGCACGGCTGGCGGGCCTACCGCGACGTCATCGGCGGCGGATGAGCACCGGCGCGGGCGCAGCGCCGGTTCCGCTCAGGAGACCCGGCCCCCGTCCGCGCCGTAGGTGTTGCAGCCCTCCACGGTCTCGCGTGACCAGCCCTCCTCCAACCAGAACGACCGGTTGACCGCGCTGCCGTGCGTGTCCAGGTCGCCCCCGCCGTTGAAGTGCTCGTCGACCGCGTCCAGGGCGTCCGCGTCCCCGTCCATGATCGCCCGCAGTCCGACGCCGGCCATGCACTCGGCCTGGAGTTCCGTGCGGCGCAGCGCGTCCAGCTCCTCCTCCTCGTCCTCGGCCCCGACGCGCATGTCGTAGGAGAGGTCGAGGATGCCGGTCGCGAACTGGACGTGGTGGCCGTACTCGTGCCCCATCAGGGCGACCCAGACCTCCTCCTGGTCCTCCTCGGGGATGAACGCCCCGAGCTCGCGGACATTGGGCAGGACGACGGTGATGCGGGTGTAGTCGCCCTCGTAGTAGGCGAGCGTGTAGCCCTCCTCGTCACCGGAGTCGGGCGACTCGCGGGTGACGGTGATCTCCGGCGTCTCCGGGTGGAGGCCGAGTTCGTCCATGACCGGGGTCCACAGCGCGTCCAGACACGTGCTGGTCGCGTTGGCGAAGGCCTCCCAGGACTCGTCCGAGTCCATGTCCAGTTCGGGGGTCTGGCACTCGACCGTCGTCGGCGTCGCGACCCCGTACAGGGGGTGTTCGACGAGGTCGACCTCCACCGGGTCGGGGGCCGCGACCAGCGCGCCGTCGTAGTACAGGCCCAGGTCGGCGCCGCCCGCGGACGGGTTCTCCCGGGGGGTGTTGACCACCGTCACGACACTGGCGGCGAGCGCGGCGACCGCGACCGCGGCCGCGACGGAGGCCCCGAAGAGCACGCCCGCGCCGCCGCGGCGGCGCGGGGGAGGCTGGGGAGCGGACCACGCGTGCGGCGGGGCCCAGACCTGTTGCGGTGGCCATCCCCAGCGTGGTGGTACGCCCTGCGGGTGCGGGTGCGGCCCCGGGGTGCCGGGACCCCGGTACGCACCCGGGTGGGGCGCCGGACCCGGCCACGGGCCTCCGGGGACCTGGTGGGCGGTCGGCGGGAAGCCCTGGGGAGCGCCGTGCGGGGGGCCGACGGGTGGGTGCGGTCCGGGCGCGGTCGGGTGCGGTGCCGGAAGGCCGTGCGGCGTCGGGACACCGGTGGCGGTCGGGGTGGTCCGGGGAGGTGCTGCGGGGGGAGCGGTGGGTCCTGCGGAGGGGGTGTGCGTCTGGGGTGCGGGGGCTGCGGGGTTCGGGGGGGTCTCCGGGGCGGTGGTTTCGGTGGGGGCGGTGCCGCCGGGTCCGGGTTGTTCCGTCGGGGGTTCCCCGTTCCCGGCCCCGTCACCGCCGGGTTGGTTCTCCACGGGTCCGTCCTCCCTCTCGTGCCGACGCGCGCTGGAGATGGCCGGACCCGCCCGGGCGAATCCGGCAAGTACGGCGAACCTCCAGTATGGGGTCTAATCGGGAGTGCCGAGGGTGCGGGTCCCGTTGCCCTCCGGCGGTGCGTACCTCACGCCCAGGTCCGACAGCACGGCGTGCAGTTCGGACTCGAAGAGCGGTTCCAGATCGCCCATGACGATGCTCATGTGGTCGAACACCTCCATGCAGACCACCCCGTAGAGCCGGACCCAGCAGGAGGTGAGCACCATGACCGCCTCCACCGGGATGTGCGGCGCGGAGAAACCGCAGCTCTCGGCGAAGGAACGCAGCTCACGGCTGAGCTCCGGCGTGACGTGCCCGCTGTCGGGCAGGGTGAAGCGGCGCTCGACCAGCAGCCGGTCGAAGAGCGTGTAGAAGGTGGCGGCGAAGCGGCGTGCCGCCTCCAGCCCCGGTGTGAGGTCCGCGTTCGGGTCCAGCCTGGCCCTCGGCCCGAACATGACCGCGAACTCGCTCCGGTGCCCGATCGCCCAGGCCCGGAAGGCACGCAGCGACGTGAGGATGCGCCGGTCGGTGTCCTGGTCGGGAACGCTGGCGTCGGCCGCGGCGACTGCGTCGGCCAGTTCGTCGAACATGTCGGCCGTGATGGCGATGAGCAGGGCGTCGATCCCCGACACGTAGCGGTAGAGCCCGGGCGCGGTCATCCCCATCTCCCGCGCGATGGCACGCAGGGAGACCCCCGTGGGGCCGTGCTCGACGAGGTGGCGGCGGGCGATCGCCTTGATCTCGGCGAGTGTGGCTTCGCGCACACGTTCGCGTCGGCTCAGTGTGCTCTGGTCCGCTCGGCCCCGGGCGACCTGCGGTTTCGTCATGTGCTGCACTACACCCCGTCTCAGGGCGCCAGATCGGTGGCGCTGTGGTTCTCCTCGGCGATATTGACATCGTAATGGGCGCACGCTTTAGTGAACACCGTTAGCAAACAGTGTTCACCACCATGAATCATGTTCACTGAGAGGGCGTCGCATGCCGACACACCCGGGCCTCTTCGGCCGACTGGGCCTGTCCGTACACCGGCGGCGATGGTGGGTGCTGGCGGCCACCGGCCTCTTCGCCGCGTTCGCCGTCGTCTGGGGATCGGGGGTCTTCTCCGACGTCAGCGAGAGCGGGTTCGAGGACCCGGGGGCCGAGTCCTCGCGCGCCACCGAACTGCTCCAGGAGGAGCTCGGCCACGATGACATCGACATCGTGGCCGTCTTCCGCAGCGACGAGATGCGGGTGACCAACCCCACCTTCGCCGCCGCCGTCGAACGCGTCACCGACGACCTCCCCGAGGACCTGGTCGCCTCCTACGACGTCTACCTGGACGAGAGCCTCGGCGACGTCGAGCGGGGCATGCTCGTCTCCGAGGACCAGCACGCCACCTACGTGCCCGTGACCCTGAGCGGGCAGACCCACACCGAACGGCTCCACCAGTACGAGGAGGTCGCCGAGGTCCTGGAGTCCGGGCCGCTGGAGACCCGCCTCGGCGGTCCCGTCGGCGTCGAGAACGAACTGTCGGCCACGGCCGAGGGCGACATCGTCCGCGCCGAGCTGTTCACCCTGCCGGTCCTGCTGTTCCTGCTCGTGCTCATCTTCGGCGGGCTCATCGCGGGGCTGGTGCCGCTCAGCGTCGGCGGTCTGGCCATCCTCGGCTCCCTGACCCTGCTGCGCGCCCTGACCCACGTCACCGAGGTGTCGGTGTTCGCGGTCAACGTCGCCACGATCCTGGGCCTGGGGCTGGCGATCGACTACGGCCTGTTCATGGTCAGCCGCTTCCGCGAGGAACTGCACCGGGGCGCGTCCGTCCCCCGGGCGGTCGGCCGCACCGTGGACACGGCCGGGCGCACCGTGGCCTTCTCCGGCGTCACCGTCGGCATCGCCTTCGCCGGGCTCCTCTTCTTCCCCCAGCCGATCCTGAAGTCGATCGGCTGGGGCGGCATCGCCGTCGTCGTGTTCGACCTCCTGGCGGCCCTGGTGTTCCTGCCCGCGCTGCTGTCCGTGGTCGGGCGGCGCATCGACCGGCTGCGGCTGCCCCTGCCGACGCGCACCGTCACCGGGGCGGTCCACGACGGGGCCGGGACGTGGGCGCGTCTGGCCCGCACGGTGATGCGCGGACCCGCGGTGTCCCTGGTCGCGGTCGGCGGTGTGCTGCTGGTCCTCAGTTCGGGTCTGTGGGCCACCGAGCTGGGCTCCACGGACCAGCGCTACCTGCCCGGGGACGCCTCCAGCCGGATCGCCACCGAGGCGTTGGAGGAGGACTTCCCGGCCGGCGGTCTGGGCCGGCTGCACGTGGCCGTCGTCGGGGAGGTCGCGGAGGACGACCTGGCCGAGTACACCGAACGGCTGGAGGGGCTGTCGTCGCGGGTCGCCCTCTCCCGGGTCGAGCGCACCGGCGAGGGCCTCGCGCACGTACTGGTCGCCTACGAGGGGGAGATCGACGATCCGGAGACCGGTCGGCTGGTGCGCGACATCCGGGCCGAGCCGCTGCCGGAGGGCGCCGAGGAGGCCCTGGTGGGCGGGGTGGCCGCCCGGCAGTTGGACAACGTCACGGCGATCGTCGACGCGGCCCCCACGACCGTCGCCTTCGTCGCCACGGCCACGCTGCTCCTGCTCTTCCTGGCCTTCGGTTCCGTGGTGCTGCCGGTCAAGGCGGTGCTCATGGGGGCGTTGTCGCTCGGCGCCTCCCTGGGGGTGGTGGTCCTGGGCTTCCAGGAGGGCGCGTTCGGCGGTCTGCTGGGGTTCGAGGCCGTGGGCACCATCGACCCGACCTACCTCGTGCTGATCACCATCGTCTCCTTCGGCCTGGCGATGGACTACGAGCTGTTCCTGCTCAGCCGGGTGCGCGAGGAGTACCTCCGGACCGGGGACAACACGCACGCGGTCGCGACGGGCCTACAGCGGACGGCGCGCATCATCACGAGCGCGGCGCTTCTGCTCGTGGTCGTCCTGCTGGCCATGGGGACCTCGGGGCTGCTCTTCCTGAAGATCATCGGCGTCGGCCTGGCCATCGCCGTGGTGGTGGACGCCAGCCTGGTCCGTGCGGTGATGGTGCCCGCGACCATGCGGCTGCTCGGCGACCTCAACTGGTGGCTGCCGCGCCCGCTGCGCTGGCTGCACGACCGGGTGGGTATCTCCGAGGGCGGAACCGAGGAGGACGCGGAGCCCTCCGCCGCCCCGACCGAGCCGCTGCGGGTACCCGAGCGCGTGTAGGAGCCCGGCGGCACCGGAGTCGGCGGGGGCCGTCCCAGGCGGGGCGGCCCCTCGTCGTGTGCGCGGCACCGGTGGAAAATCATGATCACGCGCCTTCGCGAGGATCTGGCCCGTGGGAACACCGTCGCGGAGGCGGGGCACCGCGTCCGTGGCCAGGGTCGGGCGCACCGTGGCCTTCAGCGGACTGACGGTCGCGGCGGCCCTGTCGTGCCTGCCGCTGTTCCCCTTCCCCTTCCTCCGGTCCTTCTCCCACGCCGGTGCGGCGGCCTCCGTGTGCGTCGCGCTGCCCGTCCTGCCCGCGGCCCTGGTCCTGGTCGGCCACCGCGTCCGGCCCCGCCCGGGCCGTGCTACTCGTCGAAGAGTTCCTCGATCGCGGTGATGTCCAGCGCACGGTCGGCCCAGGCTTCGAGCTGCGCGAGGTCCTGGCAGCCGGTGATGCGCTCACGTGCGTCCTCGCTCACCCGGACTCCGCGCCGGGTGAGGATCCGCAGCAGCATCTTGGCCTCGCCCCTGGCCTCGCCCTCGGCCCGGAGGCTGTCCACCCAGGGGCTGTGGTAGTCGGACATGTTCGTCATCATGAGCGCCTCCAGGGCCTTCTGTCCGTCGGTGCCGGCGAGCAGGTGCAGCGAATAACCAATGTACTTCGCCGCCTTCTCCGGATCGATCTTGTCGAGGCCGGTGTGCAGGGCGTCCAGGACGCCCTTCTTGGTGGCCCCGTGTGCCGCCGCTGACAGCACCCCCAGGGTGGGGGAGGCGGCGACGGTGGCCGGGTCGGTGATCACCGGGATGTCCTTCGGCCCCACCACGAGCGGGTGCAGGACGAAGCCGGGGTGGCCGAGCGGGATCGGATCGGCGTAGCGGTCGGCCACCGGCTGGCGGGGGCAGACCACCAACAGGGCGACCGGGCACCGGTGCCGGGACCGCAGGCACGCCACATACTCGGGCCAGGTGAAACGCTTGCCCTCCTTCTCGTCTCGCTGGACCTCCACGATGACGCCCATGAGCGGGTCGAGAGGGCCGCCGGGACCCTCGCCGCGCAGCATGATCGCCACGTCGGAGCGGCGCTCGACCGGGTCGACGTGCCCGAGGTCGCAGGACGTGATCTCGCTGCGTTCGTAGTCCGGGACGCGGACATGGCGCTTGCGCAGGAATTCCACGGCCATGTCCGGGGAGTCGGCGAACAACTCCGTGTAGATCTGATGTTCCGGGGAGATTGCCACGCACCGGATGTTACACAGGGTTACTGATAAGTATGAATGGGTGGGCGAATTGTTCAGTTTTTCGGAATTGTGGGATTCGGTCCAGAAAAACGGGCCCGGCCGCCTGTCGGCGGCCGGGCCCGCGGGGGTCCGTCCAGGGTCCTGCGACCGTCAGAGAGCCTTGAGGGCCCCCTCGTGGAACGGCTTGCCGTTCACGGCCTCGGACACGCCCGAGCGGTCCAGGTAGGGCGTGATGCCACCGGTGTGGAACGGCCAGCCCGCGCCCGTGATCAGGCACAGGTCGATGTCGGCGGGCTCGGCCACGACACCCTCGTCCAGCATGATCCGGACCTCCCGGGCCAGCGCGCGCAGGGCGCGGTCCAGGATGGCGCTCTCCTCGGAGGGGTTGGCCCCGCCGCTGAGCAGCTCCTTCACCTCCGGGTCGATGGTCAGGTCCGGCGCGAAGATCTGGCTCTTGCCGGCCTTGACCACCTCGGCCAGCTGCTCGGACACCGCGAAGCGCTCCGGGAAGGCCTCGTGCAGCGTCTCGGAGACGTGCAGCGCCACCGCCGGGCCCACCAGCTGGAGAAGCATCAGCGGCGACATCGGCAGGCCCAGGGGCGCGACCGCGCGGTCGGCGACCTCGGGCTCGGTGCCCTCCTCCACGGCCGCCAGAACCTCACCCATGAACAGGGTGAGGAGGCGGTTGACGACGAACGCCGGGGCGTCCTTGCACAGCACCGCGGTCTTCTTCAGCTTCTTGGCCGTGGCGAAGGCCGTGGCCAGCGCGGCGTCGTCGGTCCTCTCACCGCGGATGATCTCCAGCAGCGGCAGGACGGCGACCGGGTTGAAGAAGTGGAAGCCCACGACCCGCTCGGGGTGCTGGAGCTTGGCCGCCATCTCGTTGATCGACAGCGAGGAGGTGTTGGTGGCCAGGATCGCCTTCGGGGAGACCACGGCCTCCACCTCGGCGAACACCTGCTGCTTGACCTCCATCTTCTCGAAGACGGCCTCGATCACGAAGTCGGCGTCGGAGAAGGCGTCCTTGGTCAGCGAACCGGTCACCAGGCCCTTGAGGCGGTTGGCCTTGTCCTGGCTGACCCGGCCCTTCCCCAGGAGCTTGTCGACCTCGCCGTGGACGTAGGCCACGCCCTTGTCGAGGCGCTCCTGGTCCAGGTCGGTCATGACGACCGGAACGTCCAGGCGGCGGGCGAACAGCAGCGCCAGCTGCCCGGCCATCAGACCGGCGCCCACGACACCGACCTTGGTGACCTTGCGGGCCAGCGACTTGTCCGGCGCGCCCGCGGGCCGCTTGGCGCGCTTCTGCACCAGGTCGAACGCGTACAGGCCGGACTTGAGCTCCTCGCTCATGATGAGGTCGGCGAGCGCGTCGTCCTCGGCCGCGAAGCCCTCGTCACGCGTGCGGTTCTTGGCCTCGGCGACCAGCTCGACCGCGCGGGCCGGGGCCGGGGCGGCGCCGTGCAGCTTGCCCTCGACCACGAACCGGGCCATGTTGACCGCGTTGTCCCAGGCCTCGCCCTTGTCGACCTCGGGGCGCTCGACCTTGACGTCGCCCTTGACGACCCGGGCCGCCCAGCGCAGCGACTCCTCGACGAAGTCCGCGGGCTCGAAGACGGCGTCGGCGATGCCCATCTCGAAGACCTGCTTGCCCTTGATCATCTTGTTCTGGGCGAGCGGGTTGTCGACGATCAGCTTCAGGGCCTTCTCGGCACCGATCAGGTGGGGCAGCAGGTAGGTGCCGCCCCAGCCCGGCACGAGGCCCAGGAAGGCCTCGGGCAGCGCGAACGCCGGGACGCCCGAGGAGACGGTGCGGTAGGTGCAGTGCAGCGCGACCTCGACGCCACCGCCCATGGCGGCACCGTTGACCAGCGCGAACGTCGGTACGTCCAGCTCGCCGAGCTTGCGGAACACGTCGTGCCCGAGCTTGCCGATGGCGTGCGCCTGCTCGCGGTTCTGGAGCGCCGGGACACCGGTCAGGTCGGCGCCGACGGCGAAGATGAACGGCTTGCCGGTGACGGCCACGGCCACGATGTCGGTGCGCGCCCTGGCTGCCTCGATCGCGGCGTCCAGGCTCATCAGACCACCGGGGCCGAAGGTGTTCGGCTTGGTGTGGTCGTGCCCGTTGTCCAGGGTGATCAGCACCGCGGTGCCCGCGCCGTAGGGGAGCTGGACGTCGCGGGAGATCGCGTTGGTGACGACCTCGGAGCCGAAGAGTTCCCTTGCCTGCTCGATCGCGGTGCTCACTTGCCCCCCTCGTAGTTGGTGTTCTCCCACAGGATGGTCCCGCCCATGCCCAGGCCGACGCACATCGTGGTCAGGCCGTAGCGGACGTCGGGACGCTCGGCGAACTGGCGCGCGAGCTGCATCATCAGGCGCACGCCGGAGGAGGCGAGCGGGTGGCCGACCGCGATCGCGCCGCCCCACGGGTTGACGCGGGCGTCGTCGTCGGCGACGCCGAAGTGCTCCAGGAAGGCGAGGACCTGGACGGCGAAGGCCTCGTTGATCTCGATGATGCCGATGTCGTCGATCGAGAGGCCCTGACGCGCGAACAGCTTCTCCGTGGCCGGGACGGGGCCGACGCCCATGACCGCCGGGTCGACACCCGCGAAGGAGAAGTCGACCAGGCGCATGCGCGCGTCCAGGCCGAGCTCGGCGGCGACGTCCTCGGCGGCGAGCAGCGCACCGGTGGCACCGTCGTTGAGACCGGCGGCGTTGCCGGGCGTCACGTTGCCGTGGGCGCGGAACGGGGTCTTCAGACCGGCGAGCGACTCCATGGTCGTGCCGGGCCGCGGCGGCTCGTCCTCGGTGGCCAGACCCCATCCCTTCTCCAGGGAGCGGACGACCATCTCGACGAGGTCCTGCTGGATCCTGCCGTCGGCGTAGGCCTTGGCGACCTTCTCCTGGCTGCGCACCGCGTAGGCGTCGGCGCGCTCCTTGGTGATGGTCGGGTAGCGGTCGTGCAGGTTCTCCGCGGTGTTGCCCATGACGAGGGCCGACGGGTCGACCAGCTTCTCGGAGAGGAAACGCGGGTTGGGGTCGACGCCCTCGCCCATGGGGTGACGGCCCATGTGCTCGACGCCGCCGGCGATCACCACGTCGTAGGCGCCGAAGGAGATCCCCGCGCCGGAGGTGGTGACGGCCGTGAGCGCACCGGCGCACATGCGGTCGATGGCGTAGCCGGGGACGCTCTGCGGCAGCCCGGCCAGGATGGCGGCGCTGCGGCCGATGGTCAGGCCCTGGTCGCCGATCTGCGTGGTGGCGGCGATGGCGACCTCGTCGACACGCTCCGGCGGCAGACCCGGGTTGCGGCGCAGCAGCTCGCGGATGACGCGGACGACCATGTCGTCGGCACGCGTCTCCGCGTAGAGGCCCTTGCCAGACTTGCCGAACGGGGTGCGGACCCCGTCGACAAACACGACATCGCGTGCGGTTCGCGGCACGATGGGCCCTCCTTCTCAGGCGGTGGGACGGACTTGTCAAGCTCATGCTACTCGCCAGTAACAAATAACGCGAGTGCCGCGAGCGGGCACTGCTCCGGAGGCGTCGTCCGGGGGCGGCCGTGGGTGGCCGACGGGTCGCGCACGCGTCGCCGGGCACAAGGAAGGGCGCGCGGACCGGTGGGTCCACGCGCCCGGAAGCGGTGTCGGGATCAGAGGAGGGCGGCGGCCTCACGGGGACGCCCCGCGGCGTTGTAGGCGCCCGCCAGATCGCGGCGCAGCCGCAGCGTCAGCCGTCGCACCTCCGGATCGCCCGACGAGTTCAGCGCCACCCGGTAGGCGTCGCGCAGCACCTCGACCGCCTCGTCGGACCGACCCGCCTGCGTGAACGCGCGTCCCAGCCGGTGGTGCACGCCGAGCGTGTCCAGGTGGCCCTTGCCCAGGCGGCGGCGGCGCGCCATGAGCACCGTGCGCAGCTGTCCGATCGAGGCCTCGCAGCGGCCCGACTGGCTCAGCGCCATGCTCAGCCCGAGGCGGAGCTCCTCGCGCCGCTCGGTGGAGGCGACGTCCTCGATCGCCCGCTCGTAGTGGGCGATCGCCGCGTCCAGCCGACCGTCGCGCCGGTAGCACGCGGCCAGGTGGCTGCGCGCCTCCACGGTGTCCTCGTCGGCCGGGCCGAACTGCTCCTCGCGCTCGCGCAGCAGGATCTCCCACTGGGTGGCGGCCTCCGCGGGCTGCCCCGCGTCCTCCAGCGCCCACGCCAGGTTCTCGCGGATGATCTCGGTGCGCGGGTGCTCGTCCCCGTGCACCGCCACGGCCTCGACCAGCGCCAGCTCGAACTGCTGCACGGCGGCCAGCCGGCGCCCCATCTGCGCGTACTTGGTCGCGAGGTTGTTGCGTGCGGTGATCGTGTCCGGGTGCTCGGTGCCGTGCCGCTCCACGAGCGACTGGAGGGTCCGCTCCAGCGACGCGGCGCGCGACCCCCCGTTGCGGGCGGGGGACGCCCCCCGGGCGACCGGCCTGCGCGGCAGGGGGCCGACGGTCGCCTCGGCGGTCGCCACCCCAACCGATCCGCTCTCCGGGGCGGCCGGGGCCTCGGGCGGGGCCGACACCTCCGGAGCGGTCGGTGCCTCGGCGGAGGCGGCTCCGGCCGGGCTCACCGCCCGGACCCGCACGTACTCCTCCACGGCCGCACCGTGCGGAGCCACGGGAGTGGGCGCGGTGGTATCCACCGGGCGCGCCCTGTCCGCGCGGGACAGACCGGTTTCGCGCAGAAGTGCACGCCAGAACGCCAGCAGACTCACCACATCTCCCTGATCGCCGCGCGCGACGGCCGTCGCCGCGGGTCTTCGCCTTGTTGATCATGCCCGGGGGAACCAGAGCACATTTCCATAACATAATCGGACAGTGGGCGCTGCAACAGGCATGAACCACCCCTGGATCAGGGTGAGTTCAGTCACTTTGGGGTTGGGTGGGTGAAGGCGGGGTAAAAGTTACGCCTTCTCGGCGCCCGAAAGGGCGGTCGCCAGTGGCTCCGCGGTCAGTCCCACCTGCCAGTTCCGTGCTCCGCGCTCGCGCAGGAACACGGCCACCGAGTCCGGGTCCACCGCTCGGGGCGGCGCCCACGCCAACCGCCGGACCGTGTCCGGCAGCAGCAGGTTCTCCGTCGGCATGACCACGTCCTCGGCGATCCCCGTGACCGTCGCCCGGGCCGCCTCCAGCCGCCGCGCGGCCTCCGGGGCCCGGTCCGCCCACCGGTTCACCGGCGGTGGGCCGTCACCGGGTGCGTTGGGACGGGGGAGCTCGGTCTGGGGCATGTCCCGCGCCCGGTTGACCGCCCGGATCCAGGTGTTGAGGTAACGGCGCGCCAGTTTGATCCCGAACTGCCGGATTCCGGTCAGCTCGCCGGGGGTCCGCGGCATCGCCGCCGCGGCCTCCACGATCGCGGCGTCCGGAAGGACGCGTCCGGGGGAGACGTCCCGCTCCTGGGCGATGCGGTCACGCTCGTACCACAGCTCGCGCACGGCGGCCAGGGACCGCTGGTTGCGCACCCGGTGGATCCCCGACGTACGGCGCCACGGGTCCGGTCGGGGCTCCTTGGGCGGGGTGGCCAGTACGGACGCGAACTCCTCGCGCGCCCACTCCAGCTTCCCGGTCTCGGTCAGCTCCTCCTCCAGCATGTCACGCAGCTCGATGAGGATCTCCACGTCCAGCGCCGCGTAGCGCAGCCAGTCCTCGGGCAGGGGGCGCTGGGACCAGTCCACGGCCGAGTGCTCCTTGGCCAGGCGCACGTTGAGCAGGCGCTCCACCATGAACCCCAGCCCGACGCGCTGGTAACCGAGCAGCCGGCCGGCGAGTTCGGTGTCGAACAGGCTCCGGGGGCGCAGGTTGATCTCCGACAGGCACGGCAGGTCCTGGTGGGCCGCGTGGAGCACCACCTCGGCCCCGTCCAGCGCGGCGTCCAGGGCACTGAGGTCCGGGCAGGCGATCGGGTCGATCAGCGCCGAACCGGAGCCCTCACGGCGCAGCTGAACCAGGTAGGCGCGCTGGCCGTACCGGTACCCGGAGGCCCGTTCGGCGTCCACCGCCACCGGTCCGGTGCCGGAGGACACGGCCGCGACCACGTCGGCGAGCGCGTCGGCGTCGGAGGTGACGTCGGGCAGGCCCTCCCGCGGCTCCCGCAGCAGAGGCGCCCTCTCAGCGTCGTCGCTTCCTGGTTCGTGGGGTTCTGTCTTGGAGTTCAACGCGTTCGCCACACCACTACGGTATGCGCTGTGGCCACCGGACGCGGAACACGGGCCCGCGCCACCGCCCGAGGGCGGTGCCGGTCGGGGTCAGGAACGGGAGCGCTGCCGGGTGATGTCGGTGACGTCCAGCGGAGGGAGCCCGGAGGCCGACGCGAGCAGCGCCAACCACGCGGCGACGTGTCCCGACAGCCGGTCCGACTCCGGCGTCCACGAGGCGCGCATCTCCACCTCCGTGGTGGCACCCTCACCGGCCTTGGTGCCGAACCCCTCCGTCGTGGCGCGCGTGACCGTGCCGCTCAGCGTGTGGTGGGCCGCGTCGTGCGCGGCCAGGGCGTCGGTGAGCCAACTCCAGGCGACCGGACCGAGCAGCGGGTCGGTGGCGATCTCCGACTCCAGTTCGGAGTTGACCTGGCACACCACCCGGAACGGTCCCGGCCAGGACCGGGTGCCCTCGGGGTCGTACAGGACGATGAGCCGCCCCCAGGCGACCTCCTCGCCCTGCACGGTGACATCGGCCGACACGGCGGCCGCGTGGGGGGCCAACCTCTGGGGTGCGGGGATCTCCCGTACGGCGATCTCCGGGCGCACGGAGGGGCCGTGCAGCGCCTGGACCGCTCGCCGGAACGTCTCGTGCGCGTTCTCGGCGCTACCGACATCAGGCATGGTGGAAACGTCAGCCTTCATCTTGTGGTGATCACGTCCCGGGTTCGTTCGGGCATACCCAGCCGACCGGCACCCGGACGCGGGTCGGTTGATGGGAACGGAACCGACCGTGGCACGAGTCACCTTCGTCGGTACGGAGTTCGCACGGCGTGTCGGTGTTTTGTGATGATCTTGGGACCAGCGCGCCGCCGAAACCGCCGGAATCCGTGACACCGGGTCCCCGCTCCCGCCGATCCGCGCGAGAGCACCGGGGCGGGCATGGCACGATCGAGGTGTGACGCTTCAAGACTCTCCCTTTCTCCGCGCCTGCCGACGGCTCCCGGTGCCCCACACCCCGGTGTGGTTCATGCGCCAGGCGGGGCGCTCCCTGCCCGAGTACCGCCGGGTGCGCGCCGACGTTCCCATGCTCGAGGCCTGCTCGCGCCCCGACATGATCACCGAGATCACGATGCAGCCCGTCCGGCGCCACGACGTCGACGCCGCGATCTTCTTCAGCGACATCGTCGTTCCGCTCCGGGCCGTCGGTATCGACCTCGACATCAAGCCGGGGGTCGGCCCCGTCGTCGCCGAGCCGATCCGTGACGCGACCGGACTCAAACGGCTTCGCGAGATCGAGCCCGACGACCTGCCCTACATCACCGAGGCGGTCGGCCAGCTGGTCGGTGAACTGGGCGACAAGCCGCTCATCGGGTTCGCCGGCGCCCCGTTCACACTGGCCTCGTACCTCATCGAGGGCGGGCCCTCCAAGAACCACGAGCACACCAAGGCGCTCATGTACGGCGAGCCCGAGCTGTGGGACGAGCTGATGCGCCGCCTGGCCGCGATCACGCTGGGCTTCCTGCGTACCCAGGTCGAGGCGGGTGCCAGCGCCGTGCAGCTCTTCGACTCCTGGGTCGGCGCGCTCAGCGCCGAGGACTACCGCGCCTCGGTGCTGCCCTACACCTCGTGGATCTTCGGGCAGCTCGCCGAGTACGAGGTGCCGCGCATCCACTTCGGCGTCGGCACCGGTGAGCTGCTCGGCCTGCTCGGCGAGGCCGGGGCCGACGTCGTGGGCGTGGACTGGCGCGTGCCGCTCGACGAGGCCGCCCGGCGCGTGGGTCCCGGCAAGGCCCTCCAGGGCAACCTGGACCCGGCGACGCTGTTCGCCCCCTGGGAGGTCGTCGCCGAGCGGACGCGCGACATCCTGGCCCGGGGCCGTGCGGCCGAGGGCCACATCTTCAACCTGGGCCACGGAGTGCTGCCGAGCACGGACCCGGACATGCTCACCCGCCTGACCGCGTTCGTCCACGAGCAGACCGCGGGCTGACCCCGGGGCGGGACCCGGAGGCGACACGCCGTGCCGTCATCCGTCCCGCCCGGGGCCGCCCTCGTCTCCGCTTCCGTCTCCGGCCCGGTCCGCGCTTCCGTTCCCGGGGCCGTCTCCGGTCCCGTCCGCGGTGCTCCCGGAGCCGTTGGTGTCATCGCCCCCGTCCACGGGGCCGGCTTCGGCGGTCACGGCGACGGAGACCCGTTCGGGTCGCCCGGTGCCCCGCGTCGCGCCGCGCCCGTCGCGGACGCGCTTCCTGCGGTACCACCACAGCGGGCCCACGACCACGGCGGCGACCGCCAGGAACGGCAGTGCCCAGCCCGCGATCACGGCGCACCACAGGGCGACGGCCGCCAGGGCGCTCCACCCCTGCCGCAGGGCCTCCACGAACCCGACGGCGTCGCCGGAGGGGGCGTCGACGTAGGTGTCCGGGGTGTCCAGGCTCAGGTGCACGGTCGAGTAGGTCGTCTGGTTGGTCAGTGCCTCCAGCCGCGCCTGGTAGGACTCCAGTTCCGACTGGCGGCTCTGGATCTCCTGCTCGATCCGCAGCAGGTCGTCGACGTCCTCGGCCTCCGCCAGGTAGCCGCGCAGGGTCTCCAGCGACGTCTCCGCGGTCTCGATGCGGCTCTCGGTGTCCGCCACCTGGTCGGTGACGTCCTCGACGGAGCGCTCCAGGTCGGAACGGTCGCCGAGCTCGGCCAGCTCGGTCAGCGCGTCCTCGTAGCCGTCGTTGGGGATACGCAGGGTCAGTTCGGCGCTGGGCACCCGGCCGGCCGGGGTCGTGAGCTGTTCGGAGGCCACGTAGCCGCCCGCCCCGACGGTCAGATCCTTGGCGCTTGCGGAGGCCTCGGCCACGTCCGCCACACGCACGCTCACGTAGGCGGTGTGGATGAGGTCGCGGTCGGCCGCCTCGACGTCGGATCCGAGGGCCGCGCCGCCGTCCTCGCCCTGGGGGGCCTCCCCGGGCGGGGCGCCCTCGATCATCTCTGCGGAATCGGCGCGGTCGACGGCCGCGGCGCCCGCGCCGCCGTCCTCGCTCAGGGACTCGTTCGTCGTCGCCCCGCAGGCGGTCAGCGCGAGGGCCGCCAGACCGAGGGACACTGCGGCCCCGGCGACACGCCACTGCTGGGGGAAAGCGGTAGTAGCCATGTGTCTTTGACGGAGACCGCCCCGCGAACGTTGCGGTTCCCCGGTAACGACCGGACAACGAGGCGGTCGCGGGCGGGAGCGCGCAGGTGGGGCACGGGGCGGACGGGGCGCGCGGGCACGGGCGTGTTTCGGGTACGGCGGGTCCGTGTGACCCAGGGCATCTGGAAAGCTGGTGGCATGGCACAAGCACCGCACGTGGTCGTGGTCGGGGGAGGGGTCTCCGGACTCACCGCCGCGCACCGCCTCACCGGACTCGGAGCCGCCGTCACCGTCGTGGAGGCGGCGGACACGCCCGGCGGCAAACTGCACGCCTCACCCGTGGCCGGTGTCCCGGTCGACGCGGGGGCCGAGTCGGTACTCGCCCGCCGTCCCGAGGCACTCGACCTCATCCGCGAACTCGGCCTGACCGACCGGATCGTGCACCCGGGCCCCGGATCCGCGGGCGTCTACACGCGGGGGCGGGTCAGACCGCTGCCCAAGGGGCAGCTCATGGGGGTGCCCGGCAGCCTGCGGGAGCTCGCGCGCAGCGGCGTGCTGAGCTGGTCGGGGACCCTGCGCGCCGGGCTGGACCTGGTCTGGCCGCGCACCCCCGTGCGCGGGGACGTGCCGGTGGCCACCTACGTCGGCATGCGCATGGGCCGCCAGGTCGTCGACCGCCTGGTCGAACCCCTGCTGGGCGGCGTGTACGCGGGCCGGGCCGACCGACTCTCACTCGACGCCGCGCTGCCCCAGATCGCCCCCATGGCCCGCGACGACCGCTCCCTCATGCGCGCGGTGCACGCCGACCTGGCGGGCAGGGGTGCGGCACCCGCCGCCACCGGACCGGTCTTCGCCTCGCTGCGCGGCGGGATCGCCGGACTCGTGGGCGCCCTGGCCGACCGGCACGGCGACCGCGTGCGCACCGGTACCCGGGTCGACTCCCTGCGCCGGCTGGCCCGGGGCTGGCGGGTCCACCTGGACACCGGTGACCGGCTGGACTGCGACGCGGTCCTTCTGGCCTGCCCGGCGACCGAGGCGGCCCGCCTGCTCGCCGAGCACGTGCCCGAGGCCGCCCGGGACCTGGGCGGAGTGGAGTACGCCAGCATGGCGCTGGTGACCCTCGCGCTCCCCGCGTCCGCCTTCCCCGCGCCGTTGACGGGCAGCGGGTTCCTCGCTCCGGCCGGCGAGGGGCTCACCATCAAGGCGGCCACCTTCTCCAGCAACAAGTGGCCCTGGATCGCCGAGGCGCTGCGCGCGGCCAACCCCGGCGACGACCTGGTCGTGGTGCGCTGCTCGATCGGCCGCGGCGGCGACGCGGCGGCCCTGGAGCGCTCCGACGAGGAGCTCGCCGAGGTGGCCGTCGCCGACCTCGCCACGGTCACCGGCCTGGCCGGGAGCCCCGTGGAGACCCGGGTCACCCGTTGGCGGGACGGGATCCCCCAGTACGGAGTGGGGCACACCGCGCGGGTCGGCCGGATCCGCTCCGCCGTCGACCGCCATCCCGGTCTGGGGGTGTGCGGTGCCGTCTACGGCGGCGTCGGCATCCCCGCGTGCGTGGCCGACGCGGGCCGCGCGGCCGAGCGGTTGGCGCGCACCCTACCCGAAGACAGCCACACCATCCCCGGCGGCGACGCCGCAGGAACGACAGAACAAGGAGTCACCCCGTGACGGGCCAGCAGAACACCGCCGTCGACAAGGACGGCACCGACCTGAACGCGCTCATCCGCTACACCATGTGGTCGGTCTTCAGGGTCGAGGGCCTCGACGGCGTCGACCGGGCCGCGGCGGCCGACGAGCTCCAGACCCTCTTCGACAAGGCCGCCGAGCGCGGCATCCTCACCCGGGGCAGCTACGACGTGCAGGGCCTGCGCGCGGACGCCGACATCATGTTCTGGTGGGTGGCCGACACCTCCGAGCAGGTCCAGGAGATGTACACCGCCTTCCGCCGGACCCGCCTGGGCCGCGCCAGCACCCCGGTGTGGTCGGTCGTGGGCCTGCACCGTCCCGCGGAGTTCAACCGCGGCCACGTGCCCGCCTTCCTCGCCGGTGAGGAGCCGCGCGACCACATGTGCGTGTACCCGTTCGTGCGCTCCTACGAGTGGTACCTGCTGCCCGACGACGAGCGCCGCGCGATGCTCGCCGAGCACGGTCGTATGGCCGCCCCGTACCCGGACGTGCGCGCCAACACCGTGTCCTCCTTCGGTCTCAACGACTACGAGTGGCTGCTGGCCTTCGAGGCCGACGACCTGCACCGGATCGTCGACCTGATGCGCCACCTGCGCGGCGCCAAGGCCCGCCTGCACACCCGTGAGGAGATCCCCTTCTACACCGGCCGCCGCAGGAGCGTGGCCGAACTCGTCGACGCCCTGCCGTAACGGTGTTCCTCGCGGTCCCGCGCTTGGCTCCGGACCGTGTTCGGGTGCCCGGGCGGTCAGGCGCCCCCGTCCTCGGCTGCGCCTGACGCCCGTTCTCCGCCAGCGGCCCGCCTCGTCCAGCGGCCACCTGGCGGCACCCGAACGATGATCGGGCCCCGGGCTGGACCAGCCCGGGGCCCGACGCGCTCGGTCGCCCTCCCCCTCAGCGGTCGGCGGGGCCGCGACCGGCCGAGGGCCTGCGGGTGGCCAGGACGTAGAAGGGGATCGTGACGATGAAGCCGAGGACCACGGCGCTCATGAGGTAGATCAGGGCGTCTCCCGCGGGCAGGCCCAGCCCCCAGACGGCCATGAGCGCCACACCGACGGCCAGGGACCCGAGCACGGCGTAGATCCTGCGCCCGCGCGGCTTGGGGTACTCCATGCGGCTCACCATCAGCCAGGAGATGACCAGCACGGCGGTGACGCCCGCGTACAGCGGCGGGTCCATCAGGACCACGGTCACCACGGCCATCGCCCCGAACGGGCAGGGGAGCCCGGTGAAGTAGCTGGCCCCCGGTGCCTGGCAGGAGAAGCGGGCCAGGCGCACGATGACCGCCAGCAGGACGGCGCCCCCGCCGATGACGGGCAGTGCCGTCGGGCCTCCGGAGAACATGCCCCACACCACGAAGAAGAACGCCGGGGCGAACCCGAAACTGATCACGTCGGCGAGGTTGTCCAGCTCGGCCCCCATGCCGCTGCCGCCGAGCTTGCGCGCGACACGGCCGTCCAGGACGTCCAGCGCGGCCGCCACCAGCATCAGCCCGACGACCGTGGCCATGGCGGCACGGGGGAGGGGCCCCGCGGCGCCGGAGGCGGCGTGCGCGGACTGGGCCGTGGCCAGCGCCCACACCGCCAGGAAGCCGCACAGGGCGTTGCCCAGCGTCAGGTAGTCCGCGACTCCCAGGCGCAACCGGGGGGCGCCGGTGTCCGGGGGAGCCGTGCGCTCCGGCCCCAGGACCGACCGCTCAGTCGGCGTCAAGACGGGTTTCTCCGGCACGGACCTTCTGGCCGACCTCCACCGCCGGGGCGACCCCGGCCGGAAGGTAGACGTCGACGCGCGACCCGAACCGGATGAGACCGATCCTCTCGCCTTGCTCGACCTTCTGCCCCGCAGCGAGATACGGGACGATACGCCTGACCATCGCGCCGGCGATTTGAACGACCGTGATCTCACCGATCTCGGTTTCAAGGGTCCAGATGACGCGCTCATTACGCTCGCTGTCCTTGTCGAATGCGGGGCGGAAGCCCCCGGGGCGGTGCTCGACCCGGGTGATCACTCCGGCGAGGGGTGCACGGTTGACGTGCACGTTCAGGGGGTTCATGAACACCGCGACCCGGGTCCGGCCGTCGGGCTGCAGGTCCAGGCTCTGGACGACGCCGTCGGCCGCGGAGATCACCCGTCCGGTGGCCGGACCCCGCTCGGGGTCGCGAAAGAACCACGTCATGCCCGCGGCGAGGGCGATGACCGGGACTGCGGCCGCCGCGCGCGTGCGGGATCCCCGGGCGGCCAGAGCCGCGGCTCCCGCCGCACCCAGGGCGGGCAGCAGCCAGGGCGCCGACCCCTGGGCCATACCGAGGCGCGGTCGGGCCGGAGGCCGGGGGGAGGACGCTGTGGAAGGTGATTCGTCGGTCATCGGGCGCTTTCGTCGCGGCTTGGGTCGGTTCGCCCTTTTCTCGGGCGCCATTGTGGGGCTGCCCGTGGGCTCGGGGCGGGTACGCGGAGACCGGGTGGGTCTGTGTCGCGCCGCGCGCCGCGGGTCGGCGGAGCCGAACGTTGGCGCGCTGGACGCGATTATCCCCGATACGCCGGGGACGGATCGCGGGCACCGAACCTCGGGTGGTCGTGGATGGTCCCCGCGCGCGTGTCCGGAACCAGGATGGTACGCCAACCTACTCCGTCGGGTCGGTCGGCTCCAGGGCCAGGGCGACCGAGTTGATGCAGTAGCGCTCGTCGGTGGGCGTGGCGTACCCCTCACCGCGGAACACGTGGCCCAGGTGGGACTCGCAGGCGGCGCACCGGACCTCGGTCCTGACCATGCCGAGAGAGGAGTCCTCGTGCAGGGTGACCGCCGATGAGTGGGCGGGGTCGTAGAAGCTGGGCCAGCCGCAGTGCGAGTCGAACTTCTCGGTGGAGCGGAACAGCTCGGTTCTGCACCCCCGACACTGGTAGACCCCCTCCATCCTGGTGTCGACGTAGGCGCCGCTCCAGGGGCGTTCGGTGCCCGCCTGCCTGAGTACGGCGTACTCCTGCGCGTTGAGTCGTTCGCGCCACTCCGCGTCGGTCCGGGGAATCCTCGCGGCTCCGTCTCCGGTGCCCTGTTCCGCTGCGTCAGCCATGGTGACGACGCTACCGGTATTTCGCCCGGGGTGCCGCCTCGACCACGTTCCGGATGGAACACGCATCAACATTTTTAGGGGTGTAAATCATGCTGTAGCGTCACAAAGCCCTAACCTCCTCGCTTGTTACGTTCGGTTGCCTAACCCCCGGGTAGTCCTTGAACAGGGTCCAGTGGTCGATGTGCGCCGAGGCAGGTGACATGGCAGTTACGGCACAACAAGCACTCGGAGTGAGCAGGCGACCACTGCGCGTGGGGAGAATCAGATACGGGCTGTGGTGGCTCGACCAGGCCACCGCAGGAGCCCGGGTCTGGCCCAGGACGGTGGCCGTGGAAACGGTCACCGTCGGCCGGGAACTGCGCTGGGCGACGGAGCTCAGCGCACGCGCCGCGGTGGCGCGGATCGACGCCGCCAGACCGGAGCCGTGGAACGACCGGAAGCTGCTCGCCCTCGTCGCCGTCGTCGCGGTGTGCGCTCTGGGCGTGGCGATGGTCCTCGGCCTCGGGGTCGCCAGGTGGGCGATGACGGCGTCCGACAGCCTGCCCTTCGCCGCAGCAGGGGCGATCGCGGTGGGTCTGGCCTTCCTGGTCCTGGCGTATCTGGTGTTCGCCTCCAGGCGGGGTGGTCGCTGAGTACCGAAGGAGGACGGGAGGGGTCACGTCAGGACCCCTCCCGTCACGTCGGTTCGGCGCGGTGTCCGCGGGCTCAGGCGTCGAAGTCGTACTGGAGGACGTAGGCCGAACCGTCCATGGTGATCTCGTTGAACTCGACCGGGCGGTGTTCGCGGGTCAGCGCGGTACGGGCCACCTCCAGCACGGGTGTACCGGCCGCGATCGCCAGGTGCGACCTCTCCTCGGGGGTGGGCATGCGCACCCGGATCTCCTCGGTGAAATGGGCGGGCGCGTGTCCCAGGTCGGCCAACCGGGCGTAGATCCCGCCGGGCCCGGTGTCGTGTTCGCGGACGCGGCGCGCGGCGGGGGAGTCGCCCCCGGACTCCAGAACGGCCAGCGGAAGGTGGGAGACGGCGCTCTGCACAGGGCGGCCGTCGACCAGGTAGCGGCGGGAACGGCGCAGTACCCGGGCGCCCTCGGGCAGTTCCAGCGCGCGTGCCACGTGTTCGGGGGCCGCGCCCTCGGTCACCTCCAGGGAGTCGACCTCGTAGCCGCGGTCCGCACTGTCGGTCTGCCAGATCGCCCTGCCGCTGCCCCAGAGTTCCTGGGACAGGCGGCGCGCGCCGTGTCTTCGCACGGGCCGGAAGAGCCGGACGTAGATGCCCGAGCCGCGCACGGCCACGGCCAGGCCGTCGTTGATGAGTACGGACAGCGCCTGGCGTGCCGTGGCCCGGGCGATGCCATGGCGTTCCATCAGGGCGTTCTCCCCGGGAAGGCGGTCGCCGTCGGCGTACCGCCCGGCACGGATCTGTCCGCGTAGTTCCTCGGCTATCTCCCGGTAGACCGGAGGGGACCCGTTCTCGGACGTCGGCACTCTGGTTCATCCTCTCGCCCGGGGGGCCAAGCCGGTAAGCCCCGTCAATGCGATGTGTCCAGTGGGGGTGTTTCCAGTGGATGGCACACATCGGGTATGTCCGGTTGCGGGGAGGTTCATGCGTGGTTGTGTGGCGGCCGAAACCGGCCGGTTCCGGCCGACCCCCGGCAGCCTCCCTATTCTCGGACGTAACGCGCGAAGAGGTTTCCGTCCGCCTCCAGAAGATGCGCCATGCGCACGGGTGTGTTCCTCACCGAGGCCCGTGTCGGGGCACCGGGGGTCCCGGGACCCCCGGCGACCACCCGCGGGGAGCCCGCCCCCAACAGGTGGGGGCTGAGGGTCAGGCACAGTTCGTCCAGCAACCCGGCCGCGACGAACTCCGCGAGCAGGTGCGGTCCGCCCTCGGTCAGCACGCGGAACAGACCTCTCTCCCCGAGCGCGTTGACGATGTGTTCGGGCCCCACGGAGACACCGTCGACGACGATCAGGTCGGCGCTCGCGCGGACCCGGTCCCGGCGCCTCCTGGGTGCGGAGGCCGTCGTGAACACGATGGTGCGCGCCTCCCCGGGCGCGGCGGCCAGCAGCCGCTCCGGGATGTCCAGAGTCCGCGAGACCACCGCGATCGGCGGGGTCCGCGGCCGCCCGCGCCGCAACGGCTCCCACGCCTGGCGCGGGCGGACGGGCGCGTACCCCTCGACACGGGCGGTCGCCGCGCCCACCAGGACCACGTCGCACAGGCCGCGCAGCACGCCCATGACCCTCCGGTCAGGGGCGGAGGACAGGTCGCGGCTGCGCCCGGACGGGCCGATCGCGCCTCCGTCGGCGCTGGCGACCATGTTGGCGCGCACCCAGGGTCGGTCCAGGTGGTCGGGGTAGGCGTACACGGAGGCCAGGTCCACGTCCGTGCCGTCGTGGGGCAGGAGTCGGCGGAACGGGCCGGGGTCGGGCGGTGCGGTGTTCGAAGCCATGATGTCCTAGCTTGGCATCCTCCCGCCCCGGACGGGCCCCACCGCGCCTACGGCAGTCGGCCGTGCCGGTGGGAGACCCTCCGCAGCAGCAACAGCGCCCGGTCGATCACCCGGACGGGGTCGGAGGCCGAAGCGGAGGGGCGCCCGGACACGTCCGGCTCGGCCGTGTCCAGGACCGTCTCCCACGCCATTCCGTACTCCGTACCGGGCAGGGCGAAGTCCACCGGGTCCGCGCCGCTGTTGAGCAGCAACAGGAACGAGCTGTCGCGGATCCTGCGTCCGCGCGGGTCGGGTTCGGTGATGGCGTCGCCGTTGAGGAACACACCGAGCGCCTGGCCGGTGGAGTTCCAGTCCGGCCCCGACATCGGCTTGCCGTCCGGCCGCAGCCACACGATGTCGGGGAGGCCGTGTCCGTCGTTGCGTCCGCACTCGACCGGGCTGCCGCGGAAGAATCTGCGCCGTCGGAAGACCGGATGGTCGCGGCGCAGGTGTCCGAGTACCCGGACGTAGTCGAGCAGGTCGTTGTCGGGCTCCTCCCCGCTCAGACCTGCTCCCCTCCAGTCGATCCAGGCGATCTCGTTGTCCTGGCAGTAGGCGTTGTTGTTGCCGTCCTGGGTGCGGCCCACCTCGTCGCCGTGCGAGAGCATCACGACCCCCTGGGACAGGTACAGGGTCGTGAGGAGGTTGCGCACCTGGCGGCGGCGCAGGGTGATGATCGCCGGATCCCGGGTGGACCCCTCCACGCCGTGGTTCCACGAGCGGTTGTCGTCCGTGCCGTCCCGGTTGTCCTCACCGTTGGCCTCGTTGTGCTTGTGGTCGTAGGAGACCAGGTCGGCCAGGGTGAAGCCGTCGTGGCAGGTGATGAAGTTGATGGAGGCCACCGGGCGGCGGCCGTCGTCCTGGTACAGGTCGCTGGATCCGGCCAGGCGGGAGGCGAGTTCGCCCAGCACCGGCTGGCCCCGCCAGTAGTCGCGCACGGTGTCGCGGTACTTGCCGTTCCACTCCGTCCACAGCGGAGGGAAGTTGCCCACCTGGTAGCCTCCGGGACCGACGTCCCAGGGTTCGGCGATCAGTTTGACCTGTGAGATCACCGGGTCCTGCTGGACGATGTCGAAGAAGGTGCTCAGCCGGTCGACGTCGTGGAACTCCCGTGCCAGCGCCGACGCCAGGTCGAACCTGAAGCCGTCCACGTGCATCTCCAGGACCCAGTACCGGAGCGAGTCCATGATGAGCTGGAGCGAGTGCGGGTGGCGCACGTTCAGGCTGTTGCCGCAACCGGTGTAGTCGAGGTAGTAGCGCTGGTCCTCGTCACTGACCCGGTAGTAGCTCAGGTTGTCGATCCCGCGCAGTGACAGGGTGGGCCCCATGTGGTCGCCCTCGGCGGTGTGGTTGTACACCACGTCCAGGAGCACCTCGATCCCGGCCTCGTGCAGCGACTTCACCATCGCCTTGAACTCCTGGACCTGCTGGCCCCGGGAACCGAGCGCGGCGTACCCGCTGTGCGGGGCCAGGTAGGCCAGGGTGTTGTACCCCCAGTAGTTGGTCAGTCCGCGGGCCACCATGGCGTGCTCGGGGACGAAGTGGTGGACGGGCATGAGTTCGACCGCGGTCACCCCCAGCGAGGTGAGGTAGTCGATCATCGCGGGGTGGGCCAGACCGGAGTAGGTGCCCCGCTGGTGTTCGGGGATCCCCGGGTGGCGCATGGTCAGGCCGCGCACGTGCGCCTCGTAGATCACCGTCCGGTGGTACGGGGTGCTGGGCCGGGACTCGTTGCCCCAGTCGAAGAACGGGCTGACCACCACGCACTTGGGCACGTAGGGCGCGCTGTCGGCGTTGTTGCGGCGCGTCGGGGCGGCGAAGTGGTAGCTGAACAGCGACTCGTGCCAGGTGAGTTCCCCGTTCAGGGCCTTGGCGTAGGGGTCCGTGAGCAACTTGTTCGGGTTGCAGCGCAGACCGTGATCGGGCGCGTAGGGACCGTGGACGCGGTATCCGTACCGCTGCCCCGGGCCGACACCGGGAAGGTATCCGTGCCAGACGAATCCGTCGTATTCGGTGAGGGGTACGCGGGTCTCCTCCCCGTCGTCGTCGAACAGGCACAGGTCGACCTGTTCGGCGACTTCGGAGAAGAGGGAGAAATTGGTGCCGGACCCGTCGAAGGTCGCACCGAGCGGATAGGAACTACCGGGCCAGACTTCCACCATTGGCGTCGTCAGTCTCTTGGTGTCGGGGCCTTCGCCGACCGGTGCGGTGGCGGCCGCGGTGATCCTCCCAGTTCGGAGCCCCCCGTGCCGCGTTCCCGCCCCGGTCCGAAAGCGGTTGGTCGGGTTCGCCTTCTTCCTTCCGCTCCGATCGCCGGATTATGCCGACCAGGGGCGATGATCATTCGCGCCCTGTCTCGATTTGTGGCTTTTCATGAGAATTATCAGCGTGTTCCGGTACGGATCTCGATCCCGACACACCCTCGCGGACGTGGTCGGGGAGACGGTCCTTCCCGACCACGCGACTACCCTCGCGGCCGTGCGCGCTCCAGGATCGCCTCGGTGTCCACCCCGCGGGGCAGGGTGCCGAACACGTGCCCCCAGTCACCGCCCAGACGGCTGACGGTGAAGGCCGCGGAGACAGGGGCGGGAGCGTACCGCAGCAGCAGCGAGGCCTGGAGGGTGAGGGCCATCAGCTCGACCACCGACCGCGCCCGGTACTGGGCCTCGTCCAGGTCGGACAGGGCCTGCTCCAGCCGCTTGAGCGCGGTGTCGAAGTGCTCGTCCACGCCCGCCGCGGCGCGCAGTTCGGCGAACAGTGCCTCGACCGACTCCGGGCTGCGGCCCATCGCCCGCAGCACGTCCAGCGCGGCCACGTTCCCCGACCCCTCCCAGATGGAGTTGAGCGGGGAGTCCCGGAACAGGCGCGGCATCCCCGACTCCTCGACGTAGCCGTTACCGCCCAGGCACTCCAGGGCCTCGGCCGCGTGCGCGGGCTGGCGCTTGGTCACCCAGAACTTGCCCACGGCCACGCCCAGGCGGCGGAAGGCGGTCTCCGCCCCGTCCCCCCGGGCCGAGCGGTCCACGGCCCCGGCCAGGCGGGTCATCAGCGTGGTGGCCGCCTCGGACTCCAGCGCCAGGTCGGCCAGGACGTTGCGCATGAGCGGCTGGTCGACCAGCCGGGCCCCGAACGCGGAGCGGTGTTCGGCGTGGTGCAGGGCGTGTACCACGGCGGCGCGCATCCCGGCCGCCGAACCGATCACGCAGTCCAGCCGGGTGCTGTTGACCATGTCGATGATGGTGCGCACGCCCCGGCCCGGTTCACCGACCAGGTGTGCGACCGCGCCGTCGTACTCCAGCTCGGCCGACGCGTTGGAGCGGTTGCCCAGCTTGTCCTTGAGCCGCTGGACGTACAGCGCGTTGCGGGTGCCGTCGGGCAGTACACGGGGGACGAGGAAGCAGCTCAGCCCCTCGGGAGCCTGGGCGAGGGTGAGGAAGAAGTCGCTCATCGGGGCCGACGTGAACCACTTGTGCCCCGTGAGCAGGTGGTGGCCCTCGGCGGTGGGTACGGCGCGCGTGGTGTTGGCGCGCACGTCGGAGCCGCCCTGTTTCTCCGTCATCGACATGCCCGCGATGAGGCCCCGCTTGCCCAGGGGCGGGCGCAGCCCGAAGTCGTAGGTCCTCGAGGTCAGCAGCGGTTCGTAGCGTTCGGCCAGCTCGGGGGCGTGGCGCAGGGCCGGGACCACCGCGTAGGTCATCGAGATCGGGCAGCCGTGGCCGCTCTCCGGCTGGGACCACAGGAAGAACTTGGCGGCGCGCGCCACGTGCGCGCCCGCCCGGCGGTCCCCCCAGGGGGCCGCGTGCAGTCCGTTCTCGACCGCCTGTTCCATGAGCACGTGGTACGCGGGCTGGTAGTCGACCTCGTCCACGCGGTGGCCGTACCGGTCATGGGTGCGCAGCACGGGCGGGTAGGTGTTGGCCGACTCGCCCCAGGAGCGGACCCGCTCGCTTCCGGCGGCGGTGCCGACCTCGCGTACCTCCGGCTCGGCCCACCCGGCACCCTCGCGTCGCAGTCCCTCCAGGAGCGGGGGGTCCTCCGCGGCGGCGTAGTCGCCGAGCGGGATGGCCTGGTTGAACACCTCGTGTGTGGCGGGCATCGTTGCCTTTCCGTCCGTGGGTCGGCGGTGGGAGTGCGGGAATCGTAACCCGCGCCACCGAGCCCTAACCGAACCGGGTTCGGTCGAGAATCGAGCTGATACCCGGTGCGGCCCACACGACCCACCGCACGGGCCCTGCCCGGTCGACGTACCCGCCGCACCCGCCCGGGCCCGTCCCTCCGCCGGGAGGAGGGCCCACCCGGGTCACCCCGGCCTCACGGCCACAGCAGTTCGCTGTCCCACCCGGCGTCGACGGTGGGCCGCGTGTAGCGCAGACGCGTGTGCCGCCGGTCGGGGTCGGCCTGCCAGAACTCGACCTCGGTCGCCGCCACCCGGTACAGCCCCCAGTCGGAGGGCACCAGGTCCGGGTCGGCCGCCAGGCGCGCGCGGCTCTCGTCGGCCGTGCGATGGATGTCGGCCAGCTCGGCCAGGGGCTCGCTCTGCCGTCCGTGCAGACCGGCCACCCGCGACTCCAGCGGTCTGGCCAGGTAGTCGGCGGCGCACCGCTCGGGACTCGCCAGCTCCGCGAACCCGCGCACCCGAATCTGCCGCCCCTGTTCGCCCCAGTAGAACGACAGTGCCACCGCCGGGTTCTTGGCCAGGTCCCGTCCCTTGCGGGACCCCGTCGTGGTGGCGAACCACCATCCCTCGGGGGTGAAGTCCTTCATGATGACCACCCGGGAGGACGGCTCCCCGTGCTCGTCGACCGTGGCCACCGTCATCGCGTGCGGTTCCCGGACCCCTGCCGCCACCGCCTCGGCGAACCAGGTCCGGAACAGTCGGGCGGGATCCTCCGGTGCGGTCGAGGGGTCGAACTCCGCGAGCGCCCCCGCGAACACGGGCAGTCCCCGCAGCATGTCCCGGATCCCCCAGCGCCTGTCACCGTGCTCCGACACATCGACCCCCGATTGCTCCCGTCGCCTCGGCGACCCGGTCGGGTCGCCGTGCCAACGATTCTTCTTCGCTACGGGGGCCGCGACAAGGGCCAATCGGTGACCTGTGGACGGGGCGGCAGACCCGGCGGCCGCCCCCCGGGCGGTGTCAGAGGCGGGCGTGCCGCGTGGCCACCGCGGCGTCGTAGCGCTCCAGCACCACCTCGGCCAGTTCGGGCGCGTCCCCCAGAACCTCGGACACCACCGACGCGCCGGCCGCCGCCGACCGGTCGCGGATCCGGTCGGAGAAGAACCCCGGCGCCAGCAGGTAGCTGGCCACGGCCACCCGGTCGGCGCCGCGCTCCCGCAGATCCGCCACCGCCTCACCGGGACCGGGTGACTCCGCCGACGCGAACGCCGCGACCACCTCCCGCCACGGCCCGCGCCCGGCCAACCGGGCCGCCACGGACCGCACCGTGGAGTTGGCCCCGGCGTCGCTGGAGCCCGCTGAGGCCAGGACCAGGGCGGTGTCCGGACCGGGACGCGCGCCCGCCTCGGCCAGCCGCCGTTCCACGGCGTCCAGCAGCAGCGGGTGCGGACCAAGGGTGTCGGCGTAGGACACGCGCAGCCAGGGGCTCTCCTCACGCACCCTGGCCAGGACCCGGGGCAGGTCCACCTTGCTGTGGTAGGCCGCCGTCAGCAGGGTCGGCAGCACCACCGCCCCGCCAGCGCCGCCTGCGGCCAGGTCGGCCAGTGCGGCCTCGGCCCCGGGCGCCACGTGGTCGAGGTAGGACACGCGGACGTCCAGACCGGGCCGCAGTGCGCGCACCCTGTCGAACAGGGCCGACACGGCCGCCGCCGACCGGGGGTCGGTGCTGCCGTGCGCCACCGCCAGGAGCGGTACCGCTCCACGTCCCACTCCGCGCTGGGTCTCCGTGCTCATGAACCTGTCGGGGCGCGCAGCCCGTCCTGCGGGCCGAAGAGCAAGCCCCTGCCTCCTTCTCTGGGTCTCGGGTGCGGCGGGACGGGGGTGAGTCGCCCCGCCGCGGTGGACGCACCGCCGTTTCTCCCCGGGGGGATTTCGTTACACGTGGATCCCGCACTCGGTCTTGCCGAGCCCGGCCCACCGGCCGCTCCGCGGGTCCTCGCCAGGAGCCACACGACGGGTGCACGGCTCGCATCCGATCGAGGGGTAGCCGTCGTACTGGAGGGGGTTGACCATCACGCCGTGCTCGGCGATGTAGGAGTCCACGTCGTCCTGGGTCCACCGTGCGATCGGGTTCACCTTGGTCATCCGGCGGCGCCGGTCCCACTGGACGATCGGCGTGTCCCGACGGGTCGCGGAGTCCTCCCGGCGCAGCCCGGTCAGCCACGCCGAGTACGGTGCCAGCGCCCGCTTGAGCGGTTCGACCTTGCGCAGGTGGCAGCAGAGTTCGGGGTTGCGCCCGTGCAGGCGGGGCCCCAGGGCCCCGTCCTGCTCGGCCACCGTGCGGTTCGGCTCCACGTTGACGAGGTTGATGTCGTACACCGACTCGACCGCGTCGCGCGTGCCGAGGGTCTCGGCGAAGTGGTAACCCGTGTCCAGGAAGATCACGTCGATCCCCGGCACGACCCGGGAGGCCAGGTCGACCATCAGCGCGTCAGCCATGGAGGAGGTCATGCACAGGCCGTCGCCGAAGGTCTGCGAGGCCCAGGCGATGATCTCCCCGGCGGAGGCCTCCTCCAGTTCACGCGCGGCCCGCTCGGCGAGTTCCGGACCGCCCGCGGGGGTGGTGGTGGCGTTCATGCGTTACCTTCCGTCGGTCTGGAGGGGGCGCCTCCCGCGGAGAACGACGCGGAGCGCAACCCGACGTACTTCACCCGGAACACCCGGGCACAGGAAAGACAGGCCCAGGGGTATCCCTCGCCCTTGACCGCGGCGCCCTCCTCGGGCACCAGGTCCTCGTCACCGCAGTAGGGGCAGTAGTAGGGCGCGGCCCTCTCGGACATGGCGCACCTCTTCTTCCTTCGTGGTCGGCCCGGCCCCGTCGCCGGGGCCGGGTGTCCGTCTCCTACTTCAGGTCGGCCTCGTCGGCCCGGCCGACCCAGGCGGCGAAGGACTCCCCGTCCTCCTTCTGGGCCTGGAAGCGGCGCAGTACGCGCTCCACGTAGTCGGGCAGCTCGTCGGCCGTGGTCTTCAGCCCGCGGACCTTCTTGCCGAAGGACGCACTGAGCCCCATGCCGCCGCCCAGGTGGATCTGGTAGCCCTCCACCTGCTCGCCGCGTTCGTTCATCACCAGCTGGCCCTTGAGCCCGATGTCGGCGACCTGGATGCGCGCACAGGAGTTCGGGCAGCCGTTGACGTTGATGGTCAGCGGTTCGTCGAAGTCCGGCAGCCGCTTCTCCAGCTCGTCGATCAGGGAGGAGGCGCGGCCCTTGGTCTCGACGATGGCCAGCTTGCAGAACTCGATCCCGGTGCACGCCATGGTCTGGCGGCGGAACGTGCTCGGACGGACCTGGAGCTCCTCCGCCTCCAGGGCCTCGGTGATCGAGTCGACCCTGTCCTCGGCGACGTCGAGGATGACCAGCTTCTGGTCGGCGGTGGTGCGGACCCGGTCCGAACCGTGCGCCTCGGCGATGTCGGCGACGCGCAGCAGCGTGCTGCCCGACACCCGGCCCACCTTCGGCGCGAAGCCCACGTAGAACCTCCCGTCGCGCTGCCGGTGCACGCCCACGTGGTCGCGCTCCAGCCCGGGGTCCAGCTCCGGTGCCGGGCCGTCCGCCAGCGCGTAGCCGAGGTACTCCTCCTCCAGGACCTGGCGGAACTTCTCCGCCCCCCACTCCTTGATGAGGAACTTGATCCTGGCGCGGGTGCGCAGGCGGCGGAAGCCGTAGTCGCGAAAGACCGAGCAGACCCCGGCCCAGACCTCGCTGACCTGGTCGGGGCGGACGAACGTGCCCAGACGCTTGGCGAACATCGGGTTGGTGGACAGGCCACCGCCGACGAACAGGTCGTAGCCCGCCTCACCCGCCTCGTCGCGTACGCCGACGAAGGCCACGTCGTTGATCTCGTGGTTGGTGCAGTACGAGGAGCACCCGGAGATCGACGACTTGAACTTGCGCGGCAGGTTCGAGAACAGCGGGCTGCCGATGTGGTCGTCGTAGACCTGGTGGACCTCCGGGGTGGCGTCCAGGATCTCGTCCTCGGCCACGCCGGCGAGGGGACAGCCCAGAATCACGCGGGGTGTGTCGCCGCAGGCCTCGGTGGTGGACAGCCCCACCGACTCCAGCTTCTCCCAGATGGCGGGGACGTCCTCGACCCGCACCCAGTGCAGCTGGACGTTCTGCCGGTCGGTGATGTCGGCGGTGTCGCGCCCGTAGTCCCGGGAGACCTCCGCGACCGCGCGCAGCTGCGCCACGGACAACTGGCCGCCGTCGATGCGGACGCGCAGCATGAAGTAGCGGTCGTCGAGCTCCTCGGGCTCCAGCACGGCGGTCTTGCCGCCGTCGATGCCGGGGGCGCGCTGGGTGTAGAGCCCGTACCAGCGGAACCGCCCGCGAAGGTCGGCCGGGTCGATCGAGTCGAATCCGGCCTTGGAGTAGATGTTGATGATCCGGTCGCGGACGTTGAGCCCGTCGTCGTTCTTCTTGTTCTCCTCGTTCTTGTTCAGCGGCTCGCGGTAGCCGAGGGCCCACTGGCCCTCGCCACGGCTGCGGCGGGGCTTGGCCGCCGTCGCGGACTTGCCGGGCTGCGCGGAAGAGGGAGGCATCGCGGGTGTCTCCGATGGGGTCGCGGGGTGCTCACGGGCCCGGCGCCCGCACCACTGGCCCGATCGCGCCGCACGTCGTCGTGCTGGGCAAACGGGTGGAAACCACGGGTGTGGGAATCGAAGAGGGCGAGCGCCGGGGCCGCGCGCACACCTGAATAACGGGTGCGTCACAAAGGCGGCGAGATCAACCGACGCTGCAACAGATGGCGCTACGGACCCGCAGGAAGTCCACGTGGCGGCGCACGCAGAGCATGGGGTCCAGAGCAGCGATCATGCATCGAGAATGGCACGCGGTCCGGCCCCTTGTCCAGGCACGCCCGCCGGGTCCCTGCGTGAGTCACGTCACTCCCGCGCGGTGGCGGGAGGGGGCGCCGAGGCCACCCGGCCGCTAACGTTCTCCCCGTGGTGGGATTCTGGGAGAGCCTGTGGCGGGCGATCGACGCGTGGCTGCGCCGACACCCGTTCACGCACGGTGCCCTCCTCCTGTTCCTGCGCACGATCCGATCCTTCTCCCGGTACCGGGTGTTCGGTCTGGCCGCCGAGTCGGCCTTCTTCTCCCTGATCTCCCTGCCCGCGCTCCTGCTGTGCCTCCTGGGTGCCCTGGGGCCGTTGGCGGAGGTGTTCGGACCGGACCTGGTCGAGGAGATCCGGCTGTGGATGCTCGACCTGGCGGCCCGCGCGCTGACCCCGGACACCGTGCGCACGGTTGTGGAACCACTCGTCGACGACTTCCTCGGCGGGGCGCGCGGCGGCCTCCTGTCGGTGACCTTCCTGGTCTCGCTGTGGTCGGGGTCACGGGCGATGAACGTGTTCATCCGCTCCATCACGATCGCCTACGGGCTCGACGAACTCCGGGGATGGCTGCGCCAGCGCGTCCTGGCCTTCGTCGCCTACCTGGGGGGCCTGCTGTTCGCGATCCTGGTCCTACCGGTCCTCGTCGCCGGCCCCGGCCTGGTCCACCAGTTGCTCCCGGCGACGGTGGGGCGGCTCAACCACTTCTACTGGCCGGTGGTCGGCCTGATCGCCACGGCCGGCGTCACGCTCCTCTACGCGCTCAGCGTCCCGGTGCGCACACCCCCCTGGCGTCACCTGCCCGGGGCGCTGCTCGCCACGGTCGTACTGATGGGTGGCTCGGCCGGGCTGCGCGCCTACCTGGACGCCTCCCTGGGGGACGTGAGCATCTACGGGTCCCTCGCCGCGCCGATCGCCATCCTGGCCTGGCTCTACGTCATGGCCGTCGCGGTCCTCGCCGGATCCTCGCTCAACTCCGAGATCGACGCGATGTGGCCGACCGTGCGCACCGCCTCGGCGCGGGCGGAGATCGCCGACCGCGGTTTCGAACGCGCCGACCGCCTGGTCCGGCGTCGGGAGAAGGCGGTCATCGACACCCTCACCGACGCCGACGGCCGCTGACGGGCTGGCCAGATCCGGCCATTTTCGGTGTGAACCAAATGCCTTACACGAGTGTCCTAACCATGGTCGAGGATGCTCTGGAGGCGAGTGTTGAACCCTGGGAAGAGGAGAATGTGCAGGTCATGGCAGAGGTGCGGGGCGCGCCTGCGCGGTCGCGGCCGTCATTGACCGAATTCCCCACCCAGATCCCGATCCGGCACGGTCACCGGCGGTCAGTATCATCTCGTGCAGCCGTGACGACGCGTGTACCGACACGCTCCCCCTGGCGGCCCCAGGTCGCGAGCCACCGTCATAGCTGATCGAGGTCACCCGTCACCCGTCACACGAACAGGTCCACCTTTCCCATGCCTTCGGAGGCACCATGAGCCGGGCGTCCCGACCGGAGCACTCCCGGCCCACCGTCGTCATCGTCATCGCTCCCGACGAACGGAGCGCGGAGATCTCCATCGGGGGGCACCGCCAGGTCGTCACCGGCCAGGTGCCCAGGGAGACCAGACGCGCGGCTCTGGACGTCGCCACCGGCTACGCCGCCAGCATCGGACAGCCGGTGCTCGTCGACGCCCGAGACGCCAACGGCTTCTGGCGGTTGGTCGCCACCCCCGACGGTGTGGTCCAGGCAGCCGACACGGTCGAGCCCGGCCGGCCCCAAGGCGCTGACACGGTCGGTACCGCCCAGCCCCGGGTCCCGCACTCTGCGGAGAAGGAGAGGCGGCGCGGGCGTCCCCTGCTGATCGCCGGGGCCGCCGTGCTCGCGCTGGTCCTGGTCGTCGGTGCGGGCGCCCTGGCCCTGCGCCTTCTGCCGGAGACGCCCGCCGATTCCGGCAACGAGGGCACGGCCGAGCCCGCCGAGCCGCTGCCGTGGCCCGCGCCCCCGGGTTTCGCCGAGACCGTCGTCTTCGACGCTGAGGTGGCTCCCGGGACCTGGCCGAGGGCCAGCCGGGACGGCGAACTCCTCTCCCTCATCACGCCCGACGACCGACTCCACCTGTACGACGCCGAGGGTGAGCGCCTCTGGGCGGCCGACCTCCCGACGGCGGCCGGGGAGTTCCTGGGCATTCCGCGGATCAAGGGGTACGACGGCGCCCCCGCGGTGGTGTTGGAGACCACCGACGCCCTGTGGTTCTGGCCCGTGACGGGCGGTGATCCCGTCAGCGTCGAACTTCCCGGTGACGCGATGGTCTGGTACGTGGGCGGCTCTCCGCTCGTGGTCGTCGGGGAACAGGTCTTCGTTCCGGCGGAGGGTGGGCTCCGTGAGGTCGTGGTGCCCGACGACCACGCGGCCATGCTGGCCGACGGCGGACGCGTCCTCAGCGTGGTCGTGGACGGCCCGTGGGTGTGGTCCGGCCCCGAGGGCGGGAACACCGAGGTCCGCGCCCAGCCTCCGGAGGGCGCGGGTGAGATGGAGGAGGTGCTGACCGCCCTGCGGGAGTACGTCGTCGTCCTCTGGCGGGCCGCCGAGGGCGACGGGACCTTCATGGCCTTCCACGACAACCAGGACGGTGCCGTGGTCGCCACGGTCGAGGTCGACGCCTCCGACCTGGAGGACGCCGGACACCAGGCGATGCCGGTCGGGACGCGTGTCGCCTCCCACGGCCCCACCGTGGTGGACCTCGAAACGGGCGAGGGCACCGTCGTCCCCGGGTTCCAGCCGCAGATCGCCGTGGGCGACCGGGTCTTCGGTGAGCTGGACGGACGCTCGGTGGCGGTCACCGCCGACGGCACGCCCACCGACCTGCCCGAGGGGGCCGCGCAGCCGCGCGGGCTGCTCGGCGACAACGCGCTCGTGGTCCACGAGGACCACCTCTATGCCATTCCCCCTCAGTGAGTACATCCCGAATGAAGAAAGGAGACGGATGTCCCCCAAGAAGCGGGTTCTGACGGTGACCGCCGCCAGCCTGTGCATGGCCGGGTTCTCGGTCGGACCGGCGTTCGCCGACACGACCGACGTGACCGCGCCCGACACCGCCCCCGAGGTGCAGGAGCAGGCGGCCGTGGCCCCCGCTCTCGAGAACGTCGTCGAGCCCCTCGACGACGTTGTCACCCCCGGTGACGGTGGCCCGGGTCTTCCGGACCCGGGCGACCCCGGCCCGGACCCGGACCCCGGTGACCCTGGGCCGGACCCGGACCCGGACCCCGGTGACCCTGGGCCGGACCCGGACCCGGACCCGGACCCGGGTGACCCCGGTGACCCTGGTGACCCTGGGCCTGACCCGGACCCGGGTGACCCCGGCGATCCTGGTGACCCGGGAGACCCTGGTGACCCGGGTGACCCTGGTGACCCGGGCGATCCTGGTGACCCCGGTGACCCCGGTGACCCGGGCGACCCCGGCGATCCTGGTGACCCCGGTGACCCCGGTGACCCGGGAGACCCGGGTGACCCCGGCGATCCTGGCGACCCGGGAGACCCTGGTGACCCTGGTGACCCGGGTGACCCCGGCGATCCTGGTGACCCCGGCGACCCGGGTGACCCCAGCCCCGGGCCGGGTGACCCCGGTGACGACGGCGACGACAGTCCGAGCCCGGACGACGACGGAGACACGGGCAACCGTGACTCCGACGACGACGGTGACGACAACCAGGCGCCGAGCGGCAACGCGAACGACTCGGACTCCTCCGACGAGGACGAGGAGAACGAGTCGCTCGCCACGACCGGTGTCGACCTCCAGGGCTTCGTGCTCGGGGGCGCTGTCGTGACCGCGATCGGCGCGATGGCGCTGTGGTCCGGTGCCCGCCGCCCGGCGTCGGTCGCCTGACGACGGCACACCCGCGGCCCCAACGGGCCGTGACGTGCGTCGGGCCCCCGACCGTGTTCCGCGGTCGGGGGCCCTCTCCGTTCCCGGGGCTGTCAGCGGCGCGGTCGAAGCGCGGGTGCGAGCAGGAAGGCCACCACGCCGCCCGCGGCGATCAACCACAGTGCGGTCCCCAAGCTGAGTGCGTCCGCGGCGAATCCGACCACCGGAGGGAAGGCGAGGAAGCCGACGCGCCCCAGCCAGCCCACGACCGTCACGCCGTCACCGGTGCGCACTCCGGGTACGTTCCCCGCCGCCGCGAGGGTGAGCGGGAACAGGGTGGACACCCCCAGACCCATGACGGCGAACCCGACGACCGTGGTCACCGGGTGCGGCAGCAGCAGCGCGAACGCCATGCCCGCCGCCGCCAGGAGACCGGACCCCGCACCCACGGCGGCCGCACCGAAGCGATCGGTCACCCGGTCGCCGGCCAGGCGTCCCAACGTCATCATCGCCTGGCAGGCGACGAACGGCATCGCCGCGAGGAACAGCGGAGCCGACAGCTCCGACGTCATGTAGACCGCACCCCACGAGGCGGCCGAGTCCTCGATGCCTCCGGCGAGCATCAGCAGCACACCGAGCGCCAGGAGGAGGAGCAGGCCGCGCAGAGGTGTGCGCGTCCGTCGCCCGTCCTCACCACGGGCCCCGTCGGCCCGCTCGCTGTGCTCGGGGCCGGGCAGCAGCATCCGGCTCACGACCAGGTTGACGCACACCAGTACCAACGAGACCCCGCCCAGGTGGGCCAGGACGGGCACCCCCGAACCGGCCATCGCCGCGCCCAGAAGACCGCCGGAGACGGCGGCCATGCTCCACACGGCGTGGAAGGTGTTGATGATACTGCGGCCGTACCGGCGCTGTACGCGCAGTCCGTGCGAGTTCTGCGCCGAGTCCGTCCAGGCGTCGGCGCTGCCCAGCACCAGGAAGGCGGCCGCGAGCATCCACCAGTTCTGCGCGAGGGCGATGAACGGAAGCGCTCCCAGGGTGATCAGGCTCGTTCCCACGGCGGTGCGGCCACTGCCGAACCGGTGGATCATCGGCCCCGCGAGCATGCCGGTCAGGATCGCTCCCGCGGGTCCCGCTGCGATCGCCGTCCCCAGTTCGGCGTTGCTGAGCCCCAGTTCGGACTTGATCACCGGCAACCACGGGACGGCGTTGGTGTAGGTGAACCCGTTGACGAAGAACAGGGTGGAGACCGCGATCCGGGCCCGGCGGGTCTCGCGGGCCGGTGCCTCCGTCGGGGCGGCGGGGGTGGCTGGACTGTTCACTACGGCTCCCAGGGCTGTGGACGCTGCCAGCGGATGCTACCTGTCTTGTCCGAGAGTGTTCCGGCCTTCATGCCGCAGGTGCAGCGGATCCGCGTACTCCGCCCGTTGGCCAAGGCGGGCGGTCCCGGTGGTGTCGTAGGCGGATGCGAGGGTGTGCGCATGCAGCTTCGCTGCCGGTACCGGTCGCCACCCGGACGAGGCCCGGCGCGTGGCGCCGGCCCGTCCGTTCGGGTGCGCGCGGGTGGTGTTCGACGACGCCCTGGAACGGGTCACCCCCGCCAAGGCGTCCACCACGCTGCTCGGCTCCCCGCGGAACCGGACCGCCGAGGGCCCCACCCGTATCGTCCGCGAGCACCGAGCGGCGTACGTGGAGGACCCGTGTGTGCGGGGGCTCGGACGCACGAAGCGGGCCAAGAGCGTGCACGACGCCGGGTGGTCGGCGTTCGTGCGCATACCGGAGTACAAGGCCGCCCGGTACCGGCGCGCGTTGGTCGGGGCGAACCGGTTCCTGGCCTCCTCGCGAACGTGTTCGGAGCGCTGGGCGGTGGACGGGCCCAGACCGTTGCATGTGCGTACCCGGACCTGTTCGGGGTGCGGTGCCGTCCACGACCGGGACGTGAACGCGTCCAGGATCGTGCTCACCGCTGGACGGAAACTCGCCGGAGCGCGGGAAGCGGAGAGCTGAAAACGCCGGGCCCCGCCGCGAGATCATGGCGAAGCCCTCGCAGTAGGGGAGGGCGGCGGGGTAGGACCACGGTCTTCTGCGTGGGGCGCCGGTCAGTGAGGCGGGAACCAGCGGGCGCCCTGAGGCGCACCGCGCCCGCGGTCGCGAGGCGGTGGGAATCCCGGGGTTCCCACCGGGGAGGACGTCAAGCGGCCGCCCGTGCGCGCGGCTCCCCGATATCGGCCGGGTCGGGCTCCGGGCTTGCCTCAACGGCCACGGCGGATTTACATAGAGGTCCCGCCGCCGTTACCGCCACGCTCCACCCCGGCCCCGCGGCCCCTCCCGCACGGGCTCAGTTCCTGTCCGCCGACCCCACCCCGGGATCCGTGCGCACGGCCCGGTCGGAACCGGAAGTGTCCATGATCAATCCGAGAGCGCTGCGAGACACACCCACCCTCGTCGGTACACGCGTCCGCCTGGTCCCCCTCGCCCCCGAGCACACGGACGCCTACTTCGCCGCGAGTCTCGACGAGGAGGTCCGCCGGCTCACCGGGAACCACCGGCACCTCACCTACGAACGGGCCCGTGAGTGGTGCGCCACCCGCGCGGGCCGCACCGACCGCCTCGACCTGGCGATCACCGCGCCCAGGGACGGCCGCTACCTGGGGGAGCTGTCGGTCTACGACGTGTCCCCCGAGAACGAGAGCGCCGGGTACCGCATCGCGCTGTCAGCGATCGAGTTCGCCGGTCAGGGGCTGGGCCGGGAGGCCACCGAACTCGTGCTGGAGTACGCCTTCGGCCGCATCGGCCTGCACCGGGTCTGGCTGCACGTGTACGCGTTCAACATGCGGGCCATCGCGGTCTACCGGTCGTGCGGCTTCACCGTCGAGGGGCGTCTGCGTGACGCGCTCCTGTGGGACGGTCGCAGGCACGACGCACTGCTCATGGGGGTGCTCAGGACCACCCCCCGCCACACCTGAACGAGGGTTTTTGCCTGCGCGCGGGGTTGCGACCGCCATCTCGCGGGGTATGCCGGTACCACTTTTCCAACGGCTCACTCCGCACAGCCGAGAGGAGCGGTGCCGGGGCCACGGTCCCGGTGCCGGTGAGGACATGAACCCGGTACCCGTTTCGTTGCCCTTCACCGACCGGTCCGAGGCGGGCCGCCGCCTCGCTGAGCGGGTGCGGCCCTTCGCGGTCAGGGACCCGCTGGTGCTGGCCCTGCCCAGAGGCGGGGTTCCGGTCGGTGCCGAACTCGCGCGTCTGCTCGACGCCGACTTCGACGTACTCATGGTCCGCAAGGTCGGTCTTCCGGGCCGCCCCGAACTGGGGGTCGGCGCGATCTCCGAGGACGGACACGTCATCTTCGACGACCTCGCGCTGGCCCGGATGCGCATCCCGCGCCAGGCGTTGGCCGACACCGTCGAGACCGAACGCGAGGAGCTCGAACGCCGACGCCGTGTCTACCGGGGCGACCGTCCCACACCCCGGATCGCGGGGCGCGACTGCGTGGTCGTGGACGACGGTGTGGCCACCGGCGGCACCGCCCGCGCGGCGCTGCGCATGGTGCGGCAGGCCAATCCCGCACAGCTCGTCCTGGCCGTACCCGTCGCCGCCCCGGAGGCGGTCGCGTCCCTGCGCGAGGAGGCCGACGTGATGGTCGTGCTCAGCGCTCCGGACAACTTCCACGCGGTGGGGGAGTGGTACCGCGACTTCTCCCAGCTCTCCGACGGGCACGTGACCGCGATCCTGGCCGAACGCGGACGCGCCCATCCGCCACCGGACGTCGCCCGCGGTGTCCGGATCAGAGCCGGTGAGGACTACCTCGACGGCGACCTCACCATGCCCGCCGCCCTACGCGGCGCGATCGTCCTGGCGGTGGGGGAGGGGCGGACCGATCCGCGCTGGCGGGCGATCGCCTCGGTGCTCCGGCGCTCCGGATACGCCACGCTGCTGTTGGACCTGGCGGCCGGGGACGAGCGGGCCGGGCACGCCGGGGGTGTCGACACCGGGGTCCTGGGGGAGCGGCTGAACGCCGCGGTCACGTGGCTGCGACGGGCCACGGACGCGGCCAACGAGCCGGTGGGGGTCCTGGGCTCGGGTACGGCGGCCCCGGCGGCACTGGTCACCGCGGCCGAGCGACCGCGGGACGTCGGCGCCGTCGTGGTGTACGGCGGCCGGATCGACCTGGCCGAACCCGCCCTGTCCAGGGTGCGCGCGCCGGTCATGGTGCTCCTGGAGAGCGGCGACTCCTTCGTCCGCGAGCTGGGTGAGTGGGCGCGGGGCCGCATGGCCGGACCCACCGACCTGCGGGTGATGCCGGGCGCCGAACAGCTTCTTGAGGGCGGTCAGGAGTGGCGGCAGGTGGCGGTGGAGACACTCGACTGGTTCGACCGGCACCTGGCCGGAGGCGGGGACTGATCCCGTCCCGGTGTTCGGCGGTGCGCACACGAGAAAACCCGCGGCGCCCTCGACGAGAGAATCGTCGGGGCGCCGCGGGTTGTTCGGGGGCCGGGGCCACCGGGGGAGATCCGCTGATCGTGCGTCAAAAGCCTCGGCTAGGCAGCGTTGGCGCGGCGCATCCGGCGGCGGCGCTCGGAGGCGCGCTCGTCCTCGTTGAGCCCGCCCCAGGTGCCGTACTTCTCCGGACGCGAGATCGCGTAGTCCAGGCAGTCGGTTCGCACCGGACAGGCCGCGCAGATCTCCTTGGCCTTGCGCTCACGGATCTCCCGCTCCGGCTGGCGTTCGCCGTCGGGGCCGAAGAAGAGCACAAGGTCCTCGCCCCGGCACGCGGCGGCATCCTGCCACCCCCAGCTCGGGCGGGGGCGCAGCGCGGCCTGCCGACGTACCTGAGACATGCTTGAACCACCTCTACTGAAATCGCTAGTAAGCTGTCGGAAAAAGCTTCAGTCACCAAAAGTTGGTCATGCGGCGTGAGGCACCCCGCACGACGCGAACGCCGGACGGTACTGGCGGTGTTCCCCGGTGTGGCTGAGACCACGAGAAGCACGGCCCTGGCGGTCCTGGACCGCCTGCGGCGGAGTGCTCTCACACGAACGGCTGCGGAGGCGGTGACGGCCTCCGTCCGAGCCGGTACGTAATCATGCCATCCCCACTCCCGATCATGCACGGGGGGTAGGGAAATTACTCGCAGAACCGTTACCGAAACCTGATGCCCTCTAGGTGGCATCTGACGGATTGTCCGAGTTTGTCGCAAATCGCAAGATCTGCTGTCTCGCGAAGGACACAGCACATCGTATGGCGCGATGTCCCGCCTGCCTAGGGGGTCCCTCTGATGCGCCGATCACATTGTGGACAGCACTCTGGGCCGAGATAGGGCTTGACCGTATGTCCTCACCCAGGGCGACGCGCCTCGGGCGGGCGGAGAGTCGTCCCCTAGGGGAGGAGTGGGGGAAACGGCGCCGAACGGGTCGTGGCGTCGGTGCGTCCCAGCGTGTAGAAGTTCGGGTGCGACCCCTTCGCGCCGGTCGCCCATCCGTCGTGACACACAAGGAGCAAGGCACCGTGGCCCTTCTGCGGCTCATCCTCAACGTCATCTGGCTGTTCGTCGCCGGGTTCTGGCTCGCGGTCGGCTACGTCGTCGCGGGCGTCATCTGCTGCGTCCTCATCGTGACGATCCCCTTCGGTGTCGCCTCCTTCCGCATGGCGAGCTACGCCCTGTGGCCCTTCGGCCGGGATCTGGTCCGCAGGCCGGGGGCGGGCGGGGGAAGCACGGTCCTCAACGTCATCTGGCTCATCGTCGCCGGTTGGTGGCTGACCATCGGCCACGTCGTCACCGCTGTCGGTCTGGCCGTCACTATCATCGGACTACCCATGGCGTGGGCGTCACTGAAGATGATCCCCGTGGCCCTCGCGCCCTTCGGCAACGAGATCGTCCGTAGCGGCAGCCCCCGGGAACCCTGGCAGTTCTGATCACGTTGGGCATCCATGTGGCTCGGGAGAACCGGTGCGCCCGCCCGGGTCACCGGTGAGGCTTCCCCCGCGGACCCGTCTGATCTCGGACACCCGCCCCGCAACCCCCAGAGAATGGAGTCCATGTGCAAGCCCAGCGGTCGGGAGTGTGGGCGCTCCTGAACAGGTGGATCTCCGCCCGCAGAGCCCGTGCCGAGCGCCGCGCGCAGGCCCAGGAACGGGCCGTGGCGGTGCCCGAGCCCGAGGGCCCCGAAGCGGAACTGGCCGAACAGGACGACGTCGGGGCGGGCGACCTCCTCCGCATGATCAGCGACGTGGCCTGGCGGGTGCTCATCATCGGGGTCGTGGCGGGACTGCTCGTCTACGCGCTCGTCTACCTCAGCGTCGTCACCCTGCCCCTGATCCTCGCCGTGTTCCTGACCGCCCTGCTCATGCCCATGGCCAACTGGCTGCGCAGGCCCAACCCGATCAAGCGCTCCGGGTTCGGCCGGGGCACGTCCACCGCGGTCAGCATGATCTTCGGACTCGCCGTCTTCAGCGGGGTCATCTCCCTGATCGTGACCCCCGCCGTCAGCGGTTTCGACGCCCTTGTGGACAGCGTCAACAGCGCGGTCACCCAGCTCCAGCAGGTGGAGGTGCCCTTCGGCCTCGACCCCGCGCTGTTCAGCAACCTCATCGACAACGCCTGGGAGCAGATCGAGGCCACGATCACGGAGAACCAGGACCAGATCCTCACCGGAGCCTGGACCGCGACCACGGCCGTGATCCAGCTGCTGGTGGGCCTGGTGCTGATGCTCGCGCTGACGGTGTACTTCGTGCACTCCGGCGACCAGCTGGTGGAGTGGATCGTCACCCTCCTGCCGCCCAAGTCCCGCCCGGGCCTGCGGTACAGCGGGAGAGTCGCCTACGGGGTGATGGGCCGCTACGTGCGCGGTGTGGCGATGGTCGGTCTGTTCGACGCGGTCGGCATCGGCATCGTCCTCATCTTCCTCATCGACACCACCCTGGCGATCCCGCTGATCGTGCTCACCTTCATCGGCGCCTTCCTGCCGATCATCGGGGCCTTTCTCTCCGGTCTGCTCGCCGTGCTCGTCGCCCTGGTGACCGAGAACTGGGTCGTGGCCCTGGTCGTGCTCGCGGCGGTGATCCTCGTGCAGCAGCTGGAGAGCAACGTCTTCGCCCCGCGCATCTACGGTCAGGCGCTCGAACTGCCCTCGGCCGTGGTGCTCATCGCCCTGACCGTTGGTGGCATCCTCGGCGGTATCCCCGGCCTGTTCCTGGCGACGCCCATCGCCGCCGTGCTCGCGGCCCTGCTGCGCAACCGTCCTCCGGTCCACCAGACCCACACGCCCGAGGAGACCGCGGACGCGGGGTCCACGGGTCCGCCCCGGGAAGAGGGCGAGGCTGACGCCCCGGAGCCACGGGCCTGACCCGTCCGGTTCCGGCCGCAGGCGGACCGCACCGGGGAATGCGCGCGGCTCCGCGCCCGTTGTGGGTGCGGAGCCGCCTTTCGCCCTGACCCGGCGGTAAACCCTGTGCCACCTCGCGCGGGGGGCGTTAGGCTGGGTCGGTCCGCCGTGCCGGCCCGCCGCACCGGCAGGCCGGGGCCGACCGCCGCCCCTTCTCCGCCGCCGGGCCGCGCCCGTGTTCCGGCCTCCCACCACCCAGTCCCACCACCGCTAGGAAGCCCCTGTCATGCTGATCGCCACCGACCTCGAACTGCGCGTCGGACCCCGGGTCCTGCTGGAGCCGAGCACGTTCCGTGTCGCGGCGGGAGACCGGATCGGGCTGGTCGGTCGCAACGGCGCGGGTAAGACGACCATGACGAAGGTGCTCGCGGGCGAGGGCCTGCCCACCGACGGCACGGTCACCTCCTCCGGCAGTATCGGCTACCTCCCCCAGGACCCGCGCACCGGCGACCTGGACGTGATCGCCAAGGACCGGATCCTCTCCGCCCGCGGTATCGACGAGGCCCTCGAGGGGCTGCGCCAGGCCGAGAAGAAGATGGCCAGCACCGACACCAAGACGCGGAACAAGGGTGTGCGCGCCTACGCGCGTTGGGAGGAGAGGCTGCACGTGCTGGGCGGATACGCGGCCGAGTCCGAGGCCGCCGCGATCGCCTCCAGCCTGGGACTGCCCGACACCGTGCTCTCCCAGCCGCTGCACACGCTCTCCGGCGGTCAGCGGCGCCGGATCGAGCTGGCGCGCATCCTCTTCAGCGGTGCCGACACCCTTCTCCTCGACGAGCCCACCAACCACCTGGACGGCGACTCCATCGTCTGGCTGCGTGACTTCCTCAGGAGCCACCAGGGCGGACTCATCGTCATCAGCCACGACGTGGAACTGGTCGAACACGTGGTGAACAAGGTGTTCTACCTGGACGCCAACCGCAGTGTCATCGACATCTACAACATGGGTTGGAAGCAGTACCTGACCCAGCGCGAGGCCGATGAGCGCCGCCGCCGCCGTGAACTGGCCAACGCGGAGAAACAGGCCGACACCCTGCGCAAGCAGGCGGACAGGTTCCGGGCCAAGGCATCCAAGGCGCGGGCCGCCCAGCAGATGCTCAACCGGGCCGACCGGATCATGGGCGGCGTGCAGGGGGTGCGCAAGTCCGACCGGGTGGCCAAACTGCGCTTCCCCGACCCCGCGCCCAGCGGACGGACGCCGCTCATGGCGGAGGGGCTGTCCAAGTCCTACGGATCCCTGGAGATCTTCTCCGGTGTCGACCTGGCCATCGATCGGGGCAGCCGCGTCGTGATCCTCGGGCTCAACGGCGCGGGCAAGACCACGCTCCTGAGACTGCTCGGCCAGGTCGAGGAGCCCGACACCGGCCGGATCGTGCCCGGGCACGGGCTCAAGCTCGGCTACTACGCACAGGAGCACGAGACCCTGGACGTGGAGCGGAGCGTCCTGGAGAACATGATGAGCGCCGCACCCGACCTGCCCGAGGTCGAGGCGCGCAAGACGTTGGGTTCCTTCCTGTTCACCGGTGACGACGTGGACAAGCCCGCCGGGGTGCTCTCCGGAGGGGAGAAGACCCGTCTGGCCCTGGCCACGCTGGTGGTCTCCAGCGCCAACGTGCTCCTCCTGGACGAGCCGACCAACAACCTCGACCCGGCCAGCCGCGAGGAGATCCTGGCGGCACTGCGCAACTACAAGGGCGCGATCGTGCTGGTCACCCACGACGAGGGCGCGGTCGAGGCGCTCCAGCCCGAGCGGGTGATCCTGCTGCCCGACGGTGTCGAGGACGTGTGGAACACCGAGTTCGAGGACCTCATCGCCCTGGCCTGACGCATACGCGGTGGTGGTCGCGGGCGGCGGGGGGCCAGGGGACGCGTGAGCGTCCGCGAGGTTCACCGCCGCCCGTTTCGGTCATCCGCGGCGGCGTTCCGAAACCCCGTCCGAGGAGAGTATCCGGGGCGCCACGCACGGTGGGGTGGCGGTACCCAGTCCCGGTGCCGGATCATGTCCAAGAGCACGATCCGGCTCACCACGACCCCGAGGAGTGATCAGTGAACGACCCGCTGGGCAAGGGCACCCGCGTGTCCGGGGAGGACCGCTCGGCCCTGGCCGCCCGACTCAAGCACCGCTACGACGCGGGTGAGAGCATCCGCATGCTGGCGGCCGCCACCGGCCGGTCCTACGGGTTCGTCCACAGACTGCTCGGCGAGGCGGGCGTCGAACTGCGCGGGCGCGGCGGAGCGACCCGCAGGCCGGGGCCGAACGCGTAGCGGGCGCTTGCCGGGCCCTTCCGCCCCGGATTGGTTACCAGCCAGTAATGTCGGGGTGGAACCCGACACGACGGAGGAACCCATGGCACAGGTCCCGAACGCCCACGCGAGCGCCCCCACCGAGGAGGAGCTGTCCCGGGCGGGTCTGAAGCTGGCGGTGGACGGCCCGGTCGCCCGGATCACCATCAGCCGCCCGGAGCGCCGCAACGCGATGACCGGCCGTACGTGGACCACCCTGGCCCATATCGGCCAGACGCTGCCGGACGATGTCCGAATCGTCGTCATCGCCGGAGACGGTGACATCTTCTCCGCGGGCATCGACCTGAACATGTTCACCCCCGAGGGCGTCGACGGAGAGCGGTCCATCGTCGCGGGGCTGGCCGACGGTTCGGCAAACGAGGCGGAGCTGGAGGAGTACATCGCCGGTCTCCAGGAGGGTTTCCTCTGGCTGCGCCGCCCCGACCTCGTGACCGTCGCGGCCGTGCGCGGCCACGCGATCGGCGCCGGTTTCCAGTTGGCCCTCTCCTGTGACATCCGCGTCCTGGCCGAGGACGCCTTCCTGTGCATGAAGGAGCCCGCGCTCGGCCTGGTTCCGGACCTGACCGGGACCAAGCCGCTCGTGGACATCGTGGGTGTGCACCGCGCGACCGAGATCTGTCTGACCGCGCGTCGCGTGGGCGCGCACGAGGCCCGCGAACTGGGCCTGGCCGAGCTGGTGGTGGGGGTCGACGAACTGCACGGGGCCGTCGACGACCTCGTCGAGGGGCTGCTCGCCACCGACCCCGACGCCGCCACCGCCACCAAGGCGCTGCTCCAGCAGGCGGCGGGCAACACACTCGAACAGCAGGCCGCCGCGGAGCGCCGGGCCCAGATCGGCCGGCTCACCGCACTCGCCGAGGCGACGGCCGCCGGGTAACGGGACCGCCTGTCGGGGGCGGGGTGGGAGACCTGGATCACCGGGGAAAACCACCCATCCCGTCCCCGATCCCGGAGGATCTCTAGTACGCTGCTCCAGGCGGTCATTCCATTGCCGCGCGCATCCGAGCGCGCCGGGCCGCACAAGACGCGGACAGCGTGTCGACGGCGTCGTCGCCACTTCGACCCGAAGAGTCCATGAGCCCCCTGTGCAGCGGGGCCCGCTTCCGCGTGTGATCAGGCGCGTTTGTGTGATTTCTTCGCTGGGTCTCCCGGGCCGTGTGGAGCCTTCCTCGAAACGCAGCCAAACGATGAGGAAGGTTACGTCACTTGACGGACACTGCCGTAGAGCCTGCCTTCGACGCCCTCGGGCTTCCCCAGGACATCGTCGACGAGCTGGCGAAGAACGGTGTGACCACCCCGTTCCCGATCCAGGCCGCCACCATTCCCGACGCCATCGACGGACGCGACGTCCTCGGCTGCGGCCGCACCGGATCGGGCAAGACCCTGGCCTTCGGCCTGCCGGTCCTGACGCGCTGCTCCGAGCGCCGCGCCGCCTCCACCCGCCCCCGGGCCCTGATCCTGGTGCCCACCCGCGAACTGGCCCACCAGGTGCGTGACGCCCTGCGCGGTTACGCCCGCATTCTGGGCGTGCGCGTCGGCGACGTCGTGGGCGGCAGCTCCTACACCCGCCAGATCAACGAACTCCGCCGCGGCGTCGACGTCCTCGTCGCCACCCCGGGCCGCCTCACCGACCTCATCGAGCAGGGCGCGTGCGACCTGGGCGACGTGGAGATCTCGGTGCTGGACGAGGCCGACCAGATGTGCGACATGGGCTTCATGCCGCAGGTCAGCGAACTGCTCGACCAGGTGCACCCGGACGGCCAGACCCTGCTGTTCTCCGCCACGCTCGACGGCGACGTCGACAAGCTGGTGCGCAAGTACATGGACAACCCGCGCACCCACTCGGTGGACCCGCCGGTCTCCCAGGTCACCACCATGGAGCACCACCTGCTCAAGGTGCTGCCGCGCGACAAGAACAAGATCGTCGCCCAGATCGCCGCCCGCGAGGGCCGCACCATCCTGTTCGTGCGCAGCAAGTACCGTGCCGACACGATCAGCGAGCAGCTGGTCCAGGCCGGTGTGCCCTGCGCGTCCCTGCACGGCGGCAAGACGCAGAGCGTGCGCACCCGCACTCTCGCCAAGTTCCGCGAGGGGCGCATCCAGGCCCTGGTCGCCACCGACGTCGCCGCGCGCGGTATCCACGTCGACGGCATCGACCTGGTCGTCAACATCGACCTGCCCACCGGGCACAAGGACTACCTGCACCGCGGCGGCCGTACCGCCCGCGCGGGCTCCTCGGGCGCCGTGGTGTCCCTGGTGGCGCCCAACCAGCGCCGGATGGCCCGTCGCCTGCTCAACGACGCCGGGGTGGACGCCAAGCAGCACCTGGTCAACCCCGGCGACGAACTGCTCTCCGAGGTGACCGGGGCCAAGGAGCCCAGCTGGGAGCCGTGGATCGAGCCGCCGGAGCCCGAGCGTCCGCGCCGCGGCCGCGGCGGCCCGCGCCGGGGCGGACCCCGTGGCGGCGGTTACCGCGGTGGCGGTCCGCGCCGTGGCGGCGGTTACCGGGGTGAGGGCGGCGGTTTCCGCGACGGCGAGCGCCGCGGCGGCTACCGGGACGGCGAGCGCCGTTCCGAGCGCGGCGAGGGCGGCGGCTACCGGGGCGACCGTCCCCGCAGCGACCGCTTCGGTGACTCCGGTGAGCGCCGTGGCGGCGGCTACCGCGGTGACCGTCCGCGCGGCGAGCGCCGCGGTGAGGGCGGCGGTTTCCGCGACGGCGAGCGCCGCGGCGGCTACCGGGGCAGGAGCAACCGCCGCGACGACCGCTACGACTCGGCCTCGCGGTACTGAACCGCGCTGACGGGCCCCCATGACGCGGGTGCCCGCGGGCACATCGGGCTCGGGTCCGGCCTCGGCCGGGCCCGAGCCCCTTCGCGTTCGGGCTCAGCGGACGGTCCGCGAGGGCGCCGACTCGCCCAGGTCGCGGCCGCGCGTCTCGCGGGCGACCGCCACCGCCGCCAGCGTCACGGCGCACATGGCCGTGAGGTACAGCGCCACGGGCAGCGAGCTGCCGAAGGTGGCGAGCAGGGCGGTCGCGATCAGCGGAGCCAGGCCGCCGGCGACGATCGACGCGAGCTGGTAGCCGATGGAGGCGCCCGAGTAGCGCACCCGCGTGCTGAACAGCTCGGAGAAGAAGGCCGCCTGCGGTCCGTACATGGCGCCGTGGAAGACCAGGCCCACCGTGGCGGCCAGGGTCGCCGACCAGAAGGTTCCCATGTCGATGAGCGGGAAGAAGGCGAAGCCCCACAGGCCGACCCCGAGCGCGCCGACCATGACGACCGGACGGCGGCCGATCCGGTCGGACAGCGCGCCCCAGGCGGGGATGGTCACCAGGTGGACCGCGGAGGCGACCAGGACCGCGTTGAGCACCTCCCCGTTGGACAGCTGCGCCTCCTGGGTGGCGTAGACGAGGATGAACGCGGTGACGATGTAGTACGACACGTTCTCCGCCATCCGCACGCCCATGGCGACCAGGGCCTCGCGCCAGTGGTCGCGCAGGACGCCGACGATCGGTGCGCGCTCCCGTGTCGGGGCGGCCTCGGCGCGCTCACGGGCTTCGCGGAACACCGGGGACTCGCTGACCGCGAGACGGATCCACAGCCCCACGAGCACCAGCACCCCGGACAGCAGGAACGGCACCCGCCAGCCCCAGTCGAGGAAGGCGGCGTCGGACATCGTCACGGACAGGATCGCCAGCACGGCGGTGGCGAGCAGGTTGCCGCCCGGTGCGCCCGCCTGCGGCCAGGAGGCCCAGAAGCCGCGGTGCTCGGGGCTGCCGTGCTCGGAGACGAGCAGGACGGCGCCGCCCCACTCACCGCCCAGGGAGAAGCCCTGGACCACGCGCAGGAGCGTCAGGAGCAGGGGCGCGCCCACACCCAGCGCCGCGTACGTCGGCAGCAGGCCGATGGCGAACGTCGAGCCGCCCATCATCAGCAGACTGATCACCAGGAGCCGTTTGCGGCCGATCCGGTCGCCGAAGTGCCCGAAGACCAGGCCGCCCAGAGGCCGGGCCACGAACCCCACCGCATAGGTGGTGAACGCCAACATGGTGCCGACCAGCGGGTCGGACTCGGGGAAGAAGACCTGGTTGAAGACGAGCGCGGCGGCGGCGCCGTAGAGGAAGAAGTCGTACCACTCGATCGTCGTACCGATGAGGCTGGCCGTCACCACGCGCAGGATGGATGTCCTGGGCTGGTCCGGGGCCGCGGGGGAGGCGGTGTTCGGTTCCATGTGACGAACGGTAGGGACCGCACGTGACCTGGGCCATATCCCCTCTCCCCACAGGTGGGCGCGCCGTCATGTGGGACATCGGCATAGGTCGGGTGAACGGGACCGCGGCGGTCCTTTACCCCGATTTCGCGTGTCCCGCTCGCACGGGGCGTCCGCCCTCACGGACAGTGGCGGGACGGCCCCGGTCCCGGTCCGGGGTGACCGCGCCGCCGGGAGGGGAACGGGTGAACGTCCTGAACGACGCCATCGTCGCAGCCAACGACGTGTTCTGGAGCTGGATCGTCATCCCGCTCCTGATCATCCTGGCGGTCTACTTCACACTGCGCTCGGGCATCGTCCAGCTCCGGCTGCTCCCGGAGATGTTCCGGGTCATCCGCAGCAGTCCGGGCATCGCCCCCGACGGAAAGAAGGAGATCTCCTCCTTCCAGGCCTTCGCGATCTCGGCGGCGTCCCGTGTGGGCACGGGCAACATCGTCGGTGTGGCCACCGCGATCGTCCTCGGCGGCCCCGGCGCGGTCTTCTGGATGTGGCTGATGGCGACCGTGGTGGGTTCGGCCGCCTTCGTGGAGTCCACCCTGGCCCAGCTGTACAAGGTGCGGACCGAGACCGGGTTCCGCGGCGGCCCCGCGTACTACATGCTCCACGGTCTCGGCCAGCGGTGGATGGGCGTGCTCTTCGCCGTCGTCCTCATCGTCACCTTCCCGCTGGTGTTCAACTCGGTACAGGCCAACAGCATCTCCGGAGCGGTCGCCACCACGGTCGTGGAGCTCGGGGGGTCCGACGGATGGGGGCTGGACGTCGTGGTCGGGCTCGTCCTGGTCGGGCTCGTGGCCCTCATCATCTTCGGCGGCGTCCGGCGCATCGCCCACGTGACCGAGGCGCTGGTCCCCGGAATGGCGCTGCTGTACGTCCTGCTCGGACTGGTCGTCGTCGCGCTCAACATCGGCGAGCTGCCGCGGGTCGTCGGCGACATCCTCGCCTCGGCGTTCGGCCTCCGGGAGTTCGTCGCGGGCGGGGCGGGCGCGGCCATCGTCCAGGGCATGCGACGGGGCATGTTCTCCAACGAGGCCGGCCTGGGCTCGGCCCCCAACGCGGGCGCCACCGCGTCGGTGTCGCACCCGGTCAAGCAGGGGCTGGTGCAGTGCCTGGGCGTCTACTTCGACACCCTCCTCATCTGCACGGTGACCGCGTTCATCGTCCTGGTGTCGGACCCGGGGTACGGGGGCGCGGGGGGAGCCCAGGTCACACAGACGGCGTTGGAGGCCAGCCTGGGGGGATGGGCGGTGCACGCGCTCACCGTCATCCTGTTCCTGCTCGCCTTCTCCTCCGTCCTGGGCAACTACTACTACGGTCAGACGAACATGAGGTTCCTGGACGCCAACGCGCGCCACCTGACCTATTTCCGTGTGCTCGTGCTGGTGTCCGTGTTCGCCGGGAGCGTGGCCCCGCTGACCCTGGTGTGGAGCCTCGCGGACGCCTTCATGGGCGTGATGGCGGTGGTCAACCTCGTCGCGCTGGTCCCGCTGTCCGGGATCGCCTTCCGTCTGCTGGCGGACTACGGCCGCCAGTACCGCAACGGTCTGGACCCGCAGTTCACCCTGGCCAAGATGCCCGACCTGAGGAACGTGGAGTGCTGGGGTGACCCCTCCGGCGCACTGCCCGAGGACGTGGTCCGGGAACACGGTGTCAGGCTGGGGGACCCGGTGGTGCGAACCGGGGACCGGCACGAGGACGACGGGGACGGGGAGGACACCGGCGGCGGGCGCTGACGCGGGCGGCTCCGGTCGGGGCGGCGCGCGTCGTCCACAGGCCGCCACCGCCCGGCTCGAACGAAAACGATTTTCGGTTACCATTCCTGAAGATCCCGTCCGACCACTCGGAGTAACACCGTGCCCGACCGGACCCCGACCCCCTCGTCGGACTCCACCCCGCATGCCTCCCTCGGCGACTCGCTCGCCGCGGGATGGGACGAGCGCGGGGACGAACTGCCGCCCTCGGACTGGGGGCGCCGCTCCGGAGCGCGCCGGACCGGCACCGTCTGGCTGTTCGCCCTGTTCATCACCGCGATGGCGCTGGCGCACGCCTGGCTGTCCGACCAGCTGACCAGCGAGGCCTTCCTGGCCTGGGCGACCGTCTTCACGGCGATCAGCTTCCAGGCCCTGCCCTTCCTGGTGTTCGGCGTCGCCCTGTCCGCCGCGCTCACCGCGTTCGTGCCCGCCTCGGTCTACCAGCGGTTCATCCCCTCCAGACCAGGTGCGGCGGTTCCGGTCGCCGGACTGTCCGGCGCGCTCCTGCCCGGATGCGAGTGCGCCTCGGTACCCATCGCCGGAAGCCTGGTCAAACGGGGGGTGGCCCCGGCGGCCGCGCTCACGTTCCTGCTGGCCGCGCCGGCCATCAACCCGGTCGTCATGATCGCCACCGCGGTGGCCTTCGCGGGGCAGCCGGAAATGGTGCTGGCCCGGTTCGCGGCGTCGCTGTCGGCGTCGGTGGCCATCGGGTGGATCTGGGTGCGCTTCGGTCGGGCGGACTGGCTGCGGCTGCCCACCCCCACCCACGCCGAGGGGACGGCCCGGTGGGTGGTCTTCCGCGACTCGATGCTGCACGACATGATGCACGCGGGCGGCTACCTCGTGGTCGGCGCGCTGGCGGCGGCGAGCCTCAACATCCTCGTGCCGCGTGAGTGGCTGCTGTCGGTGGCCGGGGCCCCGGTGGTCTCGGTCCTGGTCATGGCGGCCCTGGCGGTCCTGTTGTCCATCTGCTCGGAGGCCGACGCCTTCGTCGCGCTCAGCTTCACCGACTTCTCGCCCACCGCCAAGCTCGCGTTCATGGTGATCGGTCCGATGGTGGACCTCAAGCTCATCGCGATGCAGGCGGCGGTGTTCGGCTGGCGGTTCGCCGTCCGCTTCGCCCCGCTGTGCCTGGTGGTCGGACTGCTCAGTACGTTCCTGATCGGAGAACTGCTCCTGTGAACCGCATCGCCCAGGGACTGACCCTCGTGCTGTTGGGAGCGGCAGCCCTGACCAGTACGGTCGCCACGGACATGTACCTCAACTGGGTCAAACCGGGGTTCGGCCCCTTCCTGATCGCCGCCGGGGCGACCACGGTGGCGCTCGGTGCCGCGGTGGTGGCGGCGGAGATCCGCCGAGGGAACCATCCCGGAGACGACGGAGCGGACCACTCGGCGTGCGCGGTGGCGTCCGCGGAAAGGGGGGCGGACAGCGGCGGGCACGCCGGCCACGACCACGCGCGGGCGCCGCGCGTGGCCTGGCTGCTGCTGGTCCCGGTCGTGGCCGTCTTCGTCGTGGCCCCTCCGGCCCTGGGGTCCTACACCGTCGAGCGGAGCGAGCCCGCCAGCGCACCGCAGGAGGGTCCGCCCTCCGGTCGGTTCGACGACGGGCTGGACGACGCGGAGCCCGGTGAGGTCGTGTCCATGGACATCCGCCAGTTCGTCATGCGGGCCTGGGTGGACGAGGAGCGCGCGCTGTCCGGTCGGGAGGTCGAACTGACCGGCTTCGCCGTGCCCAACGACGAGGGCGAGGGATGGTACCTGGCCCGGCTCCAGATGGCCTGCTGCGCGGCCGACGCCATCGTCAACCGGGTGCTCGTCACCGGTGTGCCCGAACCGGAGGCCGACTCCTGGTGGACCGTGCGCGGCACGTGGACCGAACCCGAGGGCGAACTGGTCGACGTCAGCGAACACCGGTTCGAGGCGCGGGAGTGGGAGTCGGTGGGCAACCCGCCTGACCCCTACGAGGCGTAGCCGGTCACGTCGCGCCGGTGGCCCGCACCGGCCTCGGGTCCCGGCCGTGGTCCCTGGACGCTGCGGGCGCGCAGCAGGGCCGGGGCAGGCCGTCGGCGGGGTCGTCCGCGTACCTGAGGGCGTCGAACGGGTGCGGAGAACGGTCGTGCGGCCCGTTCCGCATCGCCACACCGGACACCTTCCGACACTTGTGCATCGCTTTGAGTAACAATGGCCGGGTGTCAGGTTGGGGCGGAAGAGGAAGAACGACGTGGCGTCACGTACGTCCGCGGTCGATCCGTGCCCGGGTGACCATGTGGGCCGTCGCGGTGCTCGTCCTGGTCATCGGCCTGTGGTCGCTGGCGACCGCGGTCGCGGTCCGCGAACTGGTCCTGGACCGCGACCGCGACCAGGCGGCCCGGGCCGTTCGCATGGTCATCGACGACATCATCACCGACCGGTACGAGGGCCTGATACCGGCCGAGTCGCCCATCCTGTGGCTCCAGATCATCGACCCCGACACGGGTGAGGTCCTCGCTGCCAGCGCCGCGCTGCACGGCGAACCCCCGATCGCCCAGAAGGACGAGGACTCGGGCAGTACCCGCCTGGACACGACCGTCTGCGGGCCCGAGGCCGGACTCGGGCCCGACGACTGTCTGCTCGTGGTCGGCTACGAGGCGGGCGGGACGGCCTACGGGGACGTCTGGGTCCTGGCCGCGACGCCCCGGCCCACGCTCCTGGAGACCAACACCCCCGAGGTCGTGATGGGGGGTATGTCGGGGCTGCTGCTCAGCATCACCGCTCTGGTCACCTGGTACGGGGTGGGGCGGGCACTGCGTCCCGTGGAGCGGATCAGCGCCGAACTGGACCGTCTGTCGGCCAGCAACCTGGACCGCAGGCTCCCCGTGCCGAGGAGCCACGACGAGATCGCCCACCTGGCCCGCACCGCCAACGCCAGCCTCGAACGACTCTCCGAGGCCGTGGCCAAACAGCGCCGGTTCGTCTCCGACGCCTCCCACGAGTTGCGCAACCCCATCGCCGGAATGCGGACCCGGATCGAGGTCGAGCTCTCCGACCCGGAGCCCGATCCCCGGGCCCGCGAACTCCTGCTCACCGCCTTGCTCGACGACACCGAGCGGTTGGAGAACATCGTCGCCGACCTGCTGGAGCTCGCGCGTCTGGACACCGGGGCGAAGGCTGACAGAGAGCGCGTGGACCTGTCAGCCCTGGTGGCCGAGGAGCTCGTGGCCAGACGGAACGGCCCCGTGATCCAGGTGCACTCGGCCGGCCCCGTCTGGGTGCTCGTCAACCGGCTGCGCGTGGCCCGCGTGCTCACCAACCTGGTCGCCAACGCCGAGCGGCACGCCCGCTCCCGGATCGACGTCACCATCGACCGTGAGGGGGACTCGGCTGTGCTCCGGGTCCACGACGACGGTGCCGGTGTGCCCGAAGCCGACCGGGAGCGCGTGTTCGAGCGCTTCGCGCGCCTCCGGGAGTCCCGTGAGCGCGATCCCGGGGGGAGCGGCCTGGGGCTGCCGATCTCCCGGGAGATCGCCGAGGACTACGGCGGAACGCTCACGGTCGGGGAGAGCGACCGGCTCGGCGGAGCCGTGTTCACACTGCGGCTTCCCGCCGAGCCGGGCCGACTGGCCTGATTCCGTGGCCCTACCCGGCGGTGTCGCCGTCAAAGAGCACGACCTCGTCGGGGGTGGGGCGCTCCAGCTCGAAGTCGACGATCTCGCCGCCACCGCCGTCGGTGGCCCTGGGGTCCTGGAGGACCTCCATCTCGTCGTCGGCGTGGTGTTGGACGACCATCACCCCGGTGTAACCGCTGTGGTCGTTCTCGCTCGCGGAGAAGGGGACCAGGCCCGGGCCCGTCCACTCATGGGAGTTCAGTGTCTCCAGGAGCACCTCGCGGTTCAGGTCCGGGCCCACCTCCATGAGCACCTGGGCGAACAGCGTCGCCTGCACCATGCCGTAGATCGTGGTGTCGGTGAACGGCGTGCCCTCGTTGTACTGCTCGTGGATGCCCCGGTAGAACGCGGTCCACGGATCGTCGGACTGGGAGGCCATGGGCAGGAACGCGGTCATGATCAGTCCGTCCAGGAAGGCCTCGGGCGGGATGTCCTCGGCCGGTGTGCCCTCGGCGAACTCCTCGATCAGTCCGGTGACGATCCGTACGTCGGCACCGAAGCTGGGCGCCACCCACTGGGGCTCGTAACCGATCGCGGCCGCCTCCATGACGGCCAGACCCAGGTAGGAGGGGATGCAGTAGCACACGGCGACCTCGGCGCCGGACTGCTTCATCGCCGTGATCTGCCCGGAGAGTTCGGGCACCCCGGGGTCGTAGGACTCCCAGGCCACGATCTCCTCGGACAGGTACTGCTCGATCCCGGCGTGCGACGCGGGACCCACGTCGTCGTTCTGGTAGAGCAGGCCGACGTCCTCACCCGCGAAGTTCTCGGCGATGAACTGGCCCTGGATCTTGGCCTCGCGGGTGTAGTCCACCTGGAAGCCGTAGCTGTAGGGGTACTCCTCGGGCTGGTCCCAGGCCAGGGCGCCGGAGGAGACGAACAGGTCCGGCACCTCCTGGTCGTTCAGTTCGTCGATGACCGACTCGTGGGTGGGTGTACCCAGGCCGCCGAGCATCGCGAAGATCTCGTGGTCCTCCAGGAGGGAGTGGGTGACCTCCTGGGTGAGCGCCGGGTCGAAGCCGTCGTCCTGGACCTGGTACTCGATACGGCGCCCGTGGATGCCGCCGTTGTCGTTGATGTAGTCGAACACGGCGCGGGCACCGCTGGACACGTGGCGGAATCCGGGGGCGGCCGCACCGGTGAGCGGCTGGTGCGTACCGATGATCACGGCGTCGTCGGTCACACCCTGAGTGATGTCCGCGTTGTCGTCACCCTCGCTCGACTGCCCGAAGGAGCAGGAGGCCGCCAGTATCACGACGGCCGTGGCCGAGGCGAGGGAACTCAGTGGTCGCATGGTGGTGTGTCCTGTGGGTCCGTGGTGTGTTTCAGCGGGGACGGGCCCTTGCGCAGGGGGAGCCGTCACTCTGGGTCGGCAATGCATTGCTACCCATCAGTACGTTACTCGCGAGTTAACACCATATGCGTGTCGAACGCCACTGCAACCTTGGGGGTGTTCGTGCGTACTCCCTGATCAGGGTGGCGGCCACGTCCTGCCCGGCCCCGTTTCCGGGGTGTGGCCACAACTGGCCGGGCAGGAGGGCCGTGGCCTGGCCCGTACCGGGGTACACCTCCCGCTCGCGGTCCCGCTCGGGAGGTACACCCGGGGGAGTCCACCGTGTCCTCAGGGGATGCGGGGTCAGCCGCAGGCCAGCGCGGGCGGCCGTTCGGAGTGCCGATCGGCCGGTGGGGTGTCCGCGAGGGTGATCGCGATGGGGGCGTCGGTGGGGGCGAGCCGCCGCATCGGTATCCAGGTGCGTGAGTCGGCGCCCGGGCGGATGGGGATCCGTGTGGGGGAGGAACCGACGAAGACGTTCTCCCGGGCGTGGGTCGTGTTCCCGGGCATGGCGATGGCGATGACCGACCACTCGCCCGTGGGGACGGCCGAGAGGGTGAACTCCGTGCGTCCGAGCGTGGGGAGGGCCCGGTGCACCACGGGGGCCTGCTGCGGGATGCGTTCCTGGTAGACGCCGACCAGCACGGTCGTGTCCGGCCGGCACCGGGGGAGTTCGATGACTCCGCTCAGCGTTCCGGTGCTATGTCGGTGTTCGACGCGCCGTCGGCCGGTTCTGTTCAGCTCCTCCAGGGGAGGCATGCGGTTGAAGTCGCCGGAAGCGGCCACCAGCAGCCGCGCGACCTCGGGCTTGCGGTACTCGCGGGGTGACCTGCCCACGGCACGGGTGAACCGGCTCGTGAAGGTGCCCACGCTGTTGTACCCGACGCTGTGGACGATGTCGCAGACGGTCATGGGAGAGGCGATGAGCCGCCTCTTGGCCTCGAACATGCGAACCGCGGTGAGGTATCTGCCGGGGGGAACACCGACCTCCTGTGCGAAGACCCTGGACAGGTGGAAGGGGCTGACGAAGACTTCGGCGGCGATATCGGTCAGGGTGATCGGCTCGGCATAACGTGCGTGTATGGAGGAAACGGCCTGACGAACCGATTCTCGCACTCTCTCTCCTAGCGGTTCTGAGCCAGCACGGTGATCACGGGGTGGGGGAGTCCGTCGTGGTGGATGTGGGCTGGGGCTCACCGCTCCATCCTGGCCACGGCCCCCCCGCCTAACGTCTTCCACGTTGCTCATTTCCGTACTCCGGATCCCCTCTGCCCCCGCGGACGCGTGTTCCGTCCGCGCTGCCTCCGTCGCGGGTGACGCCTTCGCGCTGACCGTCGCCGAGTTCCGCCCCGACCGGTGTGTCCCCCGCACAGCAATGCGGGAGAGGACGGGACGCCGGACCCGACCGACGATGGGCATGGCGTCGCGGCCCCCGGGCGCGGCACCCCGCGAACGAAGGGGCATATCCGATGACGACCATGGGGAGAGAGCGATGACCCTGGCGCAGAACACCTACCGGGCCTGGCGTGGCGGACTCGACGCCCTGAACACCCGAGGGCACAGAGCCGGTCTGCGGCTGTTCATGGTGATCGTCCTCGCGCACTGGGCCGAGCACCTGGCCCAAGCCGCGCAGATCTACGCGCTGGACTGGCCGGTGGCCGAGGCCCGCGGCGTGCTCGGCATCCCCTTCCCCTGGCTGGTCACGTCGGAGTGGCTGCACTATGGCTACGCGCTCGTCATGCTCGTGGGGCTGTTCCTCCTGCTCCCGGGCTTCAGGGGGCGCTCCCGGACCTGGTGGTGGATCTCCCTGGGCATCCAGATCTGGCACCACTTCGAACATCTGCTGCTGCTGGTCCAGGCCCTGGTCGGGGTCAACATCGCCGGGATGCAGGCTCCGACCAGCCTCGTCCAGTTGGTCATCCCGCGGGTGGAGCTGCACCTGCTCTACAACTCCCTGGTCTTCGTGCCGATGATGGTCGCCATGTACCTGCACGTGCGGCCGGGCCCCGGTGACAGGGAGGCGATGGTGTGCCGCTGCGCGGAGAGGGAGCACGCGGAGGCGGCCACATGACCCGGCCCCGGGTGGGCGCCTTCCCCATCGTGGTCCTGCTGCTCGGTCTGCTCCTCGTCTACCTGGGCGGGGGCAACGTGGACCGGAGCGTCCGCGCTCTGCGCGCCGACGGCGCCCCGGGCCAGTTCACCGCTGCGGCGCAGGACTGCGTGAGCCACTTCGGTCACGTGTCCTGTACCTGCTACGGCGACTACCGGGCCGACGACGGTTCCGTGGAGCGCGAGTGGGTCTACCTCGCGGGTGGCGACTTCGCCTGCGAGGAGGGCTCGGTGTCGGCCGCCGTGGACATCGGCGCGAACACCCGTGTGTACCACCCCGACGGGTCGCACGAGTGGATCGCCACCGCCGGGCTGATCCTGGCCGGACTGGCGATGGCGGTGTGGTCGGCGCTGCCCTGGGTGCGCGCGGCGGTCCGTTCGCGGAGCTGAGGTCCTCAGCCGCCGGAGGGGTCGCCCGCCGCGCCCTCCTCCGCCGTTTCCCGTCGGGGGGCCGCCAGCGACAGGGGGGACCGGTCCAGCAGCTCGCGTGCGGCCCGGGCGACGCGGTCCGAGGCCTGGTGCACGGGGCTGTCGCGGCGCCAGACCAGCAGGTGGCGTAGTTGGATCGGGGCTCCGGCCAGGGGTCGGATCACGACGCCCTCGGACGTGTCGAAGTCGGACTGGCAGGGGGCCACCGCCCGGTGGGCCGAGATGAGGTCGTGGATCTCGGAGCGGTCGTAGAGGCGGAAGGGCACCTCGGGTGTGAACCCCGCACGCTGGCAGGCCAGGTAGAAGCACTCCGGCCAGCCGGATCCGTCCGGAGGGGTGAGTGCCCAGGGCGAGTCGGCGAGGTCGGCCAGTCGCACCACCGGCCGGTCCGCCTGGGGGTGGTCCTCCCACAGAGCCACGTGCAGCGGTTCGACGGCGAGCATGGCCCAGGAGAGCGGGCCGTCACCGGGCAGGTCGCGGTCCACGTAGTCGACGGTGGTGCCCATGTCCAGACGGCCGGCGCGCACCAGGTCCGTGACCAGTTTGGGGGAGTACTCGGTACGCACGTGGACGGGGACACCGGGGAAGACCTCGGGCAGCCGCGCCGACAGTTCCAGGGCCAGCGGCCCCACCCCGCCGATCCTGAGCGTGGTCGGGGAGGCGCGGCGCGCCGTGATGTCGTTCAGGAGATCATCCATGGACAGCAGGACCGAGCGCGCGCGGACCAGGACGAACTCGCCCAGCTCCGTCGGGCTGACACCGGACCGCCCCCGGTGGAAGAGCGGACCGCCGACCTCGCGCTCGATGCGTTGCAGCTGGGTGGTCAGGGCGGGCTGCGACGTCGACAGGGCGGCGGCGGCCCGGGTCACACTGCCGGTGTCGGCCAGGAGGCAGAGGGTGCGCAGGTGGCGGAGTTCGAGGTCCATGCGTGGAATGTAGGACGCGCGGGGGGTTCGTGTACAGACGGGTGTTCGCGGGTCGTCGACCCGTACGCGCCGTCAACCCGATCAGGCTCAGGCTTCCTCCTCGTCCAGCCCCGCGCGTCGCTGTGATCGATCTTGTGGGATAGGGTGCCGTTCGTCACCATATAGTTGGACGACCTACTAAATGGGCCGTGGGTCGCCGCAACCGTGGGAGAGGCTTCATGGCGGTCGAACGCACACTGCACACACCCGAGGCGGAACAGCTCCTGGATCTGACCCGGGAGATCGTGGACAAGGAGTTGCTCCCGCGCGCCGCCGCGGACGAGGAGAACGCCGCCTTCCCACGCGACGTCTTCCGCACGCTCGGCGCCGCGGGACTGCTGGGCCTGCCCTACCCGGGCGAGTACGGCGGCGGTGACCAGCCCTACGAGGTCTACCTCCAGGTCGTCGAGGAACTCGCCCGCGGCTGGCTCGCGGTCGGCCTGGGCGTGAGTGTCCACACCCTGTCCTGTTACCCCGTGGCCGCCTTCGGCACCGACGAGCAGAAGGCCGCCCACCTGCCCGACATGGTCGGCGGCGACCTCCTCGGCGCCTACTGCCTGTCCGAGACCGTTTCCGGCTCCGACGCCGCCGCCCTCACCACCCGCGCCGAACCCGTCGAGGGCGGTTACCGCGTCAACGGCGCCAAGGCATGGATCACCCACGGCGGACGGGCCGACTACTACGCCCTCTTCGCCCGCACCGGCGCCCCCGGCTCCGGGGCGCGCGGCATCAGCTGCTTCCACGTCCCGGCCGGGACCCCCGGGCTGAGTTCGGCGGCGCCCGAGCGCAAGATGGGCATGTCCTCCTCGCCCACCGCCGGGGTGCTCTTCGACGGTGTCGAGCTCGGTGCGGACGCCCTCGTCGGAGAGCGGGACCGGGGCTTTGGCATCGCCCTGTCGGCCCTGGACTCCGGGCGGCTGGGCATCGCGGCCTGCGCGGTCGGCCTCGCCCAGGCCGCCCTGGAGGCGGCGGTCGCCTACTCCCGTGAACGCCGCCAGTTCGGGACGGCCATCGGCGACTTCCAGGGTGTGGGCTTCATGCTCGCCGACATGGCCACCCAGATCGCCGCCGCACGCGAGCTCTACCTGTCCGCGGCCCGGCTCCGCGACGCGGGCCGCCCGTTCGGGACCCGGGCGGCGATGGCCAAGCTCATGGCCACCGACACGGCCATGCGGGTCACCACCGACGCCGTCCAGGTCTTCGGCGGGTACGGCTACACCCGTGACTTCCCCGTCGAGCGCTACATGCGCGAGGCCAAGGTCCTCCAGATCGTCGAGGGCACCAACCAGGTCCAGCGCCTCGTGATCGGCCGCGACCTCGCCCGCGGCGTCTGAGAGCCGGTACGGGCCCGCGGCGCGCCGCGGGCCCGGCGCACGTCAGGAGCGCAGGAGCGCGACGGTGTCGGCGCGTGACCGGACCCGCGTGCTCACGGGGCGGTCGGTGAGTACGGCCAACGCGGACCGGTAGTCGGTGCCCCGGTCCAGGTCGGTCAGCCAGACCGCCCCCGGTGCGCCCCCGCCCGCCCAGGAGTCCAGCCGGGCCTCGGTGTGCGGCGGGCTGACCGACACCCGCCGCAGTCCGCCCGACAGCCCCAGCCCGGTCGCCTTGAGCAGGGCCTCCTTGCGGGCCCAGTAGCCGAAGAACGCGCCCGTGCGCTCCTGCGGTGTCAGGGCGTCCCACGCCGACCGCTCCGCGTCGGCCAGCGTGTACTCCACCAGCCCGTCCAGGTCGCGCGCCACCGACACCTGTTCGACGTCCACCCCCACAGGGGCCCCCTGGGCCACCGCCAGCACCGCCCACTCACCCGAGTGGCTGACCGACACCTCCCAGCCGTGCGCGGGGCCGGAGGGGACGGGTTTGCCGTGCGGTTCCCGTCCACCGGGGTCCGCGCCCGTGCGCCTCTTCTCCTCACACGAGCGGCAGACCAGGTCGAAGGTCACCTCCTCGGGCGGGCACGACACCAGTTCGGCCAGGGCCAGCCGGGCCATCGCGCGGCCGAGCAGGTGGCGGTCGCGGTCGGCCTGGTGCCGGAAGCGGGCGTTGCGGGCGCGTTCCCGTTCGTCCAGCACGCGAAGGAGCCGGTCGGACGCGGCGGACGTGTGCGCCCACCAGACCGTGGTCGTCAGGGGAGCGATGGTGGAACCGAGGGTCATACCCCCATTGTCGCCCCATGTTCCGTCGGCCGGTCGGTGTGAGCCCGTCCGAAACCGGGAATCGGTCCTATGGCAGGTCAGCCCGTCCCCCTGGGAGGCCCGTATGTCGGTCGTGGTGCTGTTCGGAACGGGAGCGGTCATCGGACTCGTGTTCCTGTCCGCGGTTCTCGTGATGACCCTCCTCTCGGACGGGTCCGGTGCGGAGGCTCCCCCCTCACACGACAGATCCGTACTCTAGGGACACACGGGACCTGTCCCGTGCGCACGCACCGGTACGGGAAGGGGTCGCGTCCATGGCCGAGGAGAGTCGTCCGGCGTTCGCCGCCGAACGCAGGGACCGCATCCTCGCACTCGTCCGTGCCCGCGGAACCCTGTCCCTGCGCGACATCGCGGCCGAGGTCGGCGCCTCCGAGGTCACTGTCCGCCGCGACGTCCGCGCGCTGGAGGCCGAGGGCCTGGTCGACCGCAGGCGCGGCGGCGCGGCACTGCCGGGCCGGATCGGCCACGAACAGAGCTACTCCGGGCGCAGCGGGCAGTGCGCGGCGGAGAAGGCGGCCGTCGCCGCCTCCGCCGCGCGGTTGGTCCGCCCCGGCGAGGCGATCGCCGTCGGGCCCGGCACCACGACCGAGGCCCTCGCCCGGGAGTTGCTCACCCACACCGAACTGACCGTCGTCACCAACTCCCTGCGGGTGGCCGAGGCCCTGGCCAACGCCTCCGGGGTCGAGGTGGTGATGACCGGGGGGACCCTGCACGGCCCCATCCGCGCGCTCGTCGGTACCGCCGCGGAGCGGAGCCTGGCCGGACTCCGCGTCACACGGGCCTTCCTGTCGGGCAACGGGGTCAGCGCCGACCGCGGACTGAGTACCCCCAACCCGGCCGTGGCCACCGTGGACCGGGCGCTGGCGGCCTGCGCGGAGGAGACGGTCGTGCTGGCCGACCACACCAAGATCGGTGCCGACAGCATGGTGCCCACCGTCGCACCGGAGGAGATCGCACACCTGGTGACCGACAGCAGTGCCGACCCGGAGGTCCTCATGACCCTGGAGGAGACCGGCGCCCTCGTCCACGTGGCGGTGGTCGCCCAGGAACGCGGGGAGTGATCCCACCGCCGGGGACGGCCGTCCGTTCCGGGAAGGAGGAACACGTACCCTACCGTTCACACACGCTTGTGCCGCTGGTGCCCTATGCGTGATCCTGGGCCACACCCCGCTCGTCAAGCGCCCCCACACCGTCGTCCACACGCAGGAGCCGCCGCACATGCACTCCCAGCCGACACCTCCCGAGCCCACCGGACCCGCCCCGGTCCGTGTCACGCCCGCTCCCGTGACCCTGCCCGAACCCTGGTCGGACGCGCGCCTGACCGTGGTCGTACCCACCTACAACGAGGCCGCCAACCTCCCGGTGCTCGTCGGTCAGCTGATGGCGCTCGGTCTGCCGAACCTGGGCGTCGTGGTCGTGGACGACAACTCCCCGGACGGCACCGGCGAGGTCGCCGACAAGCTCTCCGTCGAGTACGGCGGCAGGGTCGCGGTCGTGCACCGCACCCGCAAGGAGGGGCTCGGGCGCGCCTACGTCGCGGGCATGACCCGGGCGCTCGACGACGGCGCCGACCACGTGGTGCAGATGGACGCCGACCTCAGCCATCCCGCGGGATACGTGCCCCAGCTGCTCGGCACCCTGCTGTCCACCAACGCCGACGTCGTCATCGGTAGCCGGTACGTGCCCGGCGGCAGCCTCTCGGAGAACTGGGGGACCCGGCGCCGACTGCTCAGCGGGTGGGCCAACGCCTACGTCAAGACCGTGCTGTCCATGCCGGTCCGCGACGTCACCGCGGGTTTCAAGATCTGGCGGGCCGCGACCCTGCGCGTACTGGACCTGCCCAGCATCCAGAGCACCGGCTACGCCTTCCAGATCGAGATGCACTACCGGGCCTTCCGGCGCGGCCAGAAGATGATGGAGATCCCGATCCACTTCGAGGACCGCGTCGTGGGCGAGAGCAAGCTGGACGGCGCGGTCGCCCTGGAGGCGGCCCTGCGCCCGCTGCGCCTGCGTCGGTCCGAACGCACCCGCCGCTGACCCGGCCGTGTCCTCCCCGTCCTTCCCTTGTCCGCCCTGACCTGCGATCATCAGGGACAACGGGGAAGGAGGGGGACACCGTGAGCGAACAACCCTACGACGTCGACACCGATCTGGGGGACGACCCCCAGGAGACCGAGATCGCCGAGTGCGAGCGTGTGATCGACCCCGACTTCAACATCCTCGACTACGACTTCGTGGACGACGACAGCCGGGGTGAGTGGGGGATCAGTCAGGAGGTGCGCGCCGAACGGCGGCGGGTCGTCCCCCACCAGCGCTGGGGCACGCAGCGCAGCGCCGAGGAGGACGCGGTGAGCGTGGTGCCGGAGTCGGACATCTCGGCCGAACCCGACACCGCTTCCGAGCCCGACATGTGACCCGCCCCCGTGCGGGGACGGCCGCCATCGTCGGGTACCGGCAGGTCGAGGAGTACGCCGGATCAGTCCGCGCCCCCGCGGCCCACGTCGTGCGCCCCGCCCGCGCTCGAACCCGGACACGCGCGTACCGGCGGCCCCGACACACCGCAGAACCGCGCCGGGCGCCCCCTCCCGACGGGACGCACCTCGGGAGCCTCCGCCGGTGCGGCCCCCTCCTCCCTCCCGGCGGGCGCCTCCGCCGGTCCCGGCATCCGCCCGCGCGGCAGGGCCGCGGCGCACAGGGCGGCCAGGACGCACGCTCCGGCCAGCACCAGCATCGCCGGGCCGAACCCCTGGGCGATCGCCTCCGTCCCCGCCCCCGGACCCGCGGCCTCCCCGCCCGCCCCGCTGATCCCGACCACCGCCGGAACCGCGGCCACCCCGATCAGCTGCGCGCCCCGGGCGAAGGTGTTGTTCACCCCCGAGGCCAGCCCCGCGTGCCGCTCGGGCGCCGACGCCAACACGGTCGCGGTCAGCGGCGCCACCGCCGCCGACAGCCCCAGCGCGATCAGCAGGACCCCCGGCAGCACCCCGGTCAGGTAGGGGTCGCCGCTGTCCAGCCGGGACAGCAGCACGAACCCCGCCGCCAACAGCAGCGGGCCGACGACCAGCTGCGGACGCGGACCGAGCCTCGCCGCCAGCCGTCCGGAGCGCGCGGACAGCGCCAGCATGAGCGCGGTGATCGGCAGCGAGGCCGAACCGGCGGCGATCGGAGAGTAGCCGCCCACCTCCTGGAGGTAGATCACCAGCAGGAAGAAGAGCGGTCCGAGCGAGCCGTAGATGAGGACGGTGGCCACGTTGGTCACCGAGAACGCGGGGGAGGAGAAGATCCCGAGCGGCAGCATCGGCTCGGTGCCCGACCGCTCCACCAGGACGAACGCGACCAGGGCCGCGGCCCCGGCCACCGCCGCGACCCACACGGCGGGCGTTGCCCCCACCGCGCCCCACTGGATGAGCGCGTACGTGGTCCCGCCCAGAGCCACGATGCCCAGGAGCGCGCCCGGAAGGTCCAGCCGCCGGCCGGCCGACTCGTCCCGGGACTCGGGCACCTTCCACCAGGAGATCGCGAGCACCACCGCGGCCAGCGGCAGGTTGATCAGGAAGATCAGCCGCCAGTCGCCGACCTGGACCAGCCAGCCGCCCACGAACGGGCCCACCGCCGCGGCCACACCGGTCAGTCCCGACCACGCGCCGATCGCCCGCGCCCGGTCCTCCTCCCGGAAGCCCGCCTGGAGGATCGCCAGGCTGCCGGGTGTCAGCAGCGCCCCGCCGACCCCCTGCACGACCCGGCCCGCCACGAGCCACCCCAGCGTCGGCGCGAACGTGCACAGCGCCGAGGCCAGCGCGAACACCGCCACGCCCGCAGTGAACAGCCGCACCCGGCCGAACCGGTCGGCCAGGGAACCGCTGAGCAGGATGAGCGCGGACAGCGTCACCATGTATCCGTTGACGATCCACTGCAAACCGGACAGGCCGGTGTCGAGGTCGTCCTGGATGGCGGGCAGGGCCACCGTCACCACCGTGGAGTCCAGGAAGGCCGTCCCCGAACCGAGCACCGTGGCCGTCAGCGTCCAGCGCGCGGTGGGCGTTCCCCACGCCACCGCGCCCGCCGCAACCGGGATCGAAGCACGCACAGCACACCTCCGACCCACAACAGTACGGCGCGGTCCCCCACCGCGGTGGGGGACCGCGCCGCGTGTCACGGGCCCGTCAGGGCCGGAGCGCCGGGGACGTCACTCGCTGGCCAGGGCCCCGGTGATCGAGGTGCCCGCCGCCCGGCGGCCCGGCAGGACCGAGGCGAGCAGCCCGGCCGCGACGGCGACCCCGATGAACACCGCGATCTGTCCGGCCGGCAGGTCGAAGACCATGCCCGGCAGCACCGAGGCGGCGGCCGCCCAGCCGAACACCACACCCAGCACGATGCCGATCCCCGCGCCGATCAGGCACAGCAGTACGGCCTCCACGCTGAGCATCCGCCGCAGCTGGCCCCGGGCCAGCCCCAGCGCCCGCAGCATCGCGGACTCGCGGGTGCGCTCCAGCACCGACAGCGCCATCGTGTTGGAGATGCCGAACACCGCGATGATGATCGCCAGGCCCAGCATCGCCGCGATCGTGTAGAAGGCGATGTCCATCATGTCCGAGAACTGGTCCTTGATCTCGGCCACGGACATGACCTGGAGCGTGGGGTGGTCGTCGACCGAGGCGTAGACCGCCTCGCGCAGCTCGGCGGGGTCGGCGTCCGGTTCCCCGCGGATGAGCAGGGCCTGGTCCTCGGTCAACTCCGGGAAGAGGGCGGTCAGGTCCTCCTCGTGGAGGACGGCGCCCCCGGTGCCCGTGGCGTCCACCACGATCGCCGCGACCTCCAGGTCGACCTCGGCGCCCTCGTTGACCAGTGTGAGGGAGTCGCCCAGGTCCGTGCCCTCGGCGGAGCCCTCCGGCAGGGCGATGCTGCCGGGACCGACGTCGGACAGGTCGCCCTCGACGGTCTCCATGGTCAGGTCGGTGCCGTACTCCGCACCGGGGTAGGCGACGACGTCCATGTACCGGCCGTCCCCGGTCTCCAGGTAGCCGTTGCGCTGGCCGAAGACCCCGGCGATGGTCGGCTCGTCCTCCAGGTCGCGGCGGACCTCCTCGGGGATCGTCCCGAGCCCGGACGCGTCGGTGTCGGCGGCCATGTCGGTTCCGTCCGCGGCGTCCGCCTCCGGAGCGCCGTCCGCGCCCTCGGCGGGCGCGACGTTCGGCTCCGCGCCCGGCACCCCGGCTTCCTGGGTGGTCTGCGTGCCCTCGGCGGCGCCGTCCCCGCCCGCCGGCTCCTCACCGGCACCGTCCCCGGCGCCCGCCGGCTCCTCCATGGAGAACTGCGGGTTGATCTGGTAGTCGATCGGGAACTGCTCGTCCAGCATCCGGGTCAGGGTCGACTCGGTGGACGCGCTGACGACGGAGTAGCCGGTGATGAGCGTGGCTCCCACGGTCAGGGCGATCATCGCCGTCGCGGCGCGGCGCGGGCTGCGGACGGAGTTGTCCACGGCCAGCATGCTCGCCACGCCGATCTTGCGCAGGGGCAGGCCGACCACGCGGACGATCCCGCGTACCAGCAGCGGTCCCAGGACCACGACGCCGACGAAGGCGACCAGGGCGGCACCCGTCACGATGACCGGCCCGGTCATGCCCATGTCCGACATCTGGGTCAGCGCGATCAGTGCGCCGGAGACCGCGAAGGTCACCAGGCCGAACACGACGCGGATCCAGCCGGTGCCCTTCTCGATCCCGGCGGCGGTGGCGCTGGTGCGCAGGGCCGTCAGCGGCGCCACACGGGTGGCGCGCAGCGCGGGGACCATCGCGGAGACGACGGTCACGACCGTGCCGACACCGAGTCCGGTCAGGATCGCGGTCGGGGTGATGACCACGGGGATGCCGCCGTCTGCGCCCATCGCCGGGGCGGCGACCGCCGCGCCGCCGATGCCGATGCCCACACCCGCCAGAACACCGAGGGCGGAGGCGACCAGGCCCACGACCACGGACTCCAGCAGCACCGACCGGAAGACCTGGCCGCGCTTGGCGCCCACGCACCGCAGCAGGGCCAGTTCGCGCTGGCGCTGGGCGATGAGGATGGCGAAGGTGTTGTAGATGACGATTCCGGCGACGAACATCGCGATGAACGCGAAGAGCAGCAGCGCGGTGCGGAAGATCTCGGTCTCGGCGCCGGCGCCCTCGGCCATCTCCAGGCCGTACTCCTCGCCGGTCATGACCTCGGCGGAGGAACCGAGCACTCCGGCGATCGCGTCGGTGGCCTGCGTGTCGGTGTAGCCCTCGGCGGCGACCGCGTCGATCTCGACGTAGTCCGTCACGCCGGTCATCTCCTCCACCGTCCCGGGTGCGAGGACCACGGCGCCGGAGAAGCTGTAGGCCGGGTCGACACCGAAGTTGACCAGGCCGGTGACCTCGAACTCGCGCCTGTCCTGCGCGGGGTCGAGCACGGTCACGGTGTCGCCGACGGTGAAGCCCGTCTGCTCGGCGGTGGAGGTGGACAGGGCGATCTCGTCACCGTCCGAGGGCAGTTCGCCCTCGGTCGCGTCGAAGCGGTTGACGCCCTCGACGGAGACCGCGGCGGGCGGCATGAAGCCGAAGGCGCGGCCCTCGGCGTCCAGCAGGACGGCCTGTCCCCGCACCATGCCGTCGGCCCCGGCGACCTCGGGCAGGGCGCGGACCTGCTCCAGCTGGTCCGCGGTCAGCAGACCGGGGTCGGGGGCCTGGTCGGTCACCTCGTCCGGGACCGCCGGTGTGGCGATGGCGTCGACGGTGGTGGCGGAGCCCATCACGGACTCCTCGTAGTTGGCGTTCAGGGTGTCGGCGAACACCATGGTTCCGGAGACGAACATGACGCCGAGCAGGATCGCCAGGACCGTCGTCACGTAGCGGGACTTGTGCAGCCGCAGTCCCGCGAGTGTGGTGCGCAGCATGGGGTCAGGCCTCCAGCTTCAGCAGCCGGGCGGAGACCAGCTCGGGGTTGGGGTCGGTGACCTCGTCGACCAGTGCGCCGTCGCGCAGGAAGACGACGCGGTCGGCGTAGGAGGCGGCCACGGGGTCGTGGGTGACCATGACGATGGTCTGGTCCAGGTCCCTGGCCGAGTCGCGCAGGAACGCCAGGACCTCCGCGCCCGAACGCGAGTCCAGGTTTCCGGTGGGCTCGTCGGCGTAGACCACCTCGGGCGCGTTGAGCAGGGCGCGGGCCACGGCCACGCGCTGCTGCTGGCCGCCGGAGAGTTTGGTGGGCAGGTGGTCGAGGCGGTCGCGCAGGCCGACCACGTCGATGATGTGGTCGAACCGCTGCTGGTCGACCCCGCGCTTGGCGATCTGCGACGGCAGCAGGATGTTCTGCTCGGCGGTCAGCATCGGCAGCAGGTTGAACGACTGGAAGATGAACCCGATCCGGTCGCGGCGCAGCAGGGTCAGCTCGCCGTCGCGCAGACCGGTGATCTGGGTCCGGCCCAGGTGCACGGTGCCGGACGTGGGCACGTCCAGGCCCGCCAGGCAGTGCATCAGGGTGGACTTGCCCGAGCCGGAGGGGCCCATGATCGCGGTGAACGCGCCCCGGTGGAAGTCCACGTCCACCCCGGCGAGGGCGTGGACCTGGCTGCCCCCGGTGTCGTAGGTCTTGGTGAGCCCCCGGGCGACCACCACCGGCGGGGCGGTGGCCGGGGGAACGGGCTGGACTGAGGACGCGGTCACGGCAGACAACTCCAGTGGTGACGGTACGGACACGTGTCACCGGGCGGCTCGGAGGCCGCCTCCGGTCCCGCCCGGTGTGGTGACCACGCTAGGTCCGCCGCGGGGCCCGGATCCTCCCCCCACAGGCCGATTCGCACCCCGGCCAAAGGGACGGGGCGGACACGGATCCACGACTCCAACGTCGGGGGCCGGTACCGACTTTCGTTGGGGGTCGCCACGGCGGCGGTGGCCGGTCTGGGCCCGCGGGACCGGTCGCCACCAGGGAGAACGCGGTCGGTATCGACGATCGGCCGTCGGACGCACCGCCCGTCGGCGAACGGCGTGGCCGGACGGTGCCCGAACGTAGAATCCGGCGCATGAGGGAGCAGAGCACGAGGGTAGCCGCTGGACCGGAGGGCTGGTGGCGGCGGGGGGAGCAGTGGTGGTGGGACCGCCGTCTGCGCTTCGCCGACTGGTTCTACGCCGTCGGGTCGTTCCCGATGGTCGCCTTCGTCCAGATCATGCCGGACATCGGGCTGTTGCGGGGAGTGTTCACCCCGCTCCTCCAGCGGACCGACGACCCGCTCGCGCTCACGTTCCTGGGCGTGGCCCTCTACCTGCTCCCGGCCGGGCTGGTCTCCCTGGCCGTCCTGTTCCGGCGCTCCCGCCCGCACTGGCTGCTGGCCCTGGCGTTCGCGCTCCTGCTGCTCTTCGGCAACATGCTCCCGGCCGGGTTCGCCCTCTACTCCTACGCGGTGCACTTCGACGACCGCCGGCTCCTGGCCGGATGGTTCGCGCTGATGGCCCTGGCGATGTACGTCGGTCTGGACCTGAACACGCTCGCGTACATCTTCAACACCGGCCTGTTCCTCGTCATCCCCACCACCCTCGGCCTGTGGGTGGGGACCCGGCGCCAGCTCATCGACCGCCTCCAGGAACGGGCCGAGCGCCTCGAACGCGAACAGCACCTCATGGCCGAGCACGCCATCACCGCCGAACGCACCCGGATCGCCCGGGAGATGCACGACGTCGTGGCGCACCGGGTGAGCCTCATGGTCCTGCACGCCGGCGGCCTGGAGGTCTCCGCCGAGGACCCGCGCACGGCCGAGGCCGCCGGGCTGATCCGTACGACCGGCCGCGAGGCCCTCGCCGAGCTGAGGGGCATCCTCGGGGTCCTGCGCGACGAGGACGGGGAGAAGGCGCCCACCGCCCCCCAACCGGCCCTGGCCGACCTGGACCGGCTGGTGGGGGAGTGGCGGGACGCGGGCATGGCGGTGGACCGGGTGGGGGCCGAGCCGCTCGGCGACCTGCCCCCGACGGTCCAGCGCACCGCCTACCGGGTGGTACAGGAGGGGCTGACCAACGCCGCCAAGCACGCGCCGGGCGCCCGGGTGCGCCTGGAGCTGCGCCGGAGGGGTGACGTTGTGGAGGTGGAGGTGGCCAACGGACCCGCGACCGTCGCCGCCCCGCCCCCGCCGAGCAGCGGGTACGGTCTTGCGGGTATCCGTGAGCGCGTCGTCCTGGCGGGTGGCTCACTCACGGCGGGCCCCCGGTTCGACGGGGGATGGCGACTGAGCGTCGTCCTTCCGTTGGGCGGGGGACACGACGCGGAGGGGAGTGATCGACGGTGATCCGTACCGTCCTCGTCGACGACGAGAACCTGGTCCGGTCCGGGCTGCGGATGATCCTGGAGTCGGCGCCCGACATCGAGGTGGTCGGGGAGGGCGGGGACGGCGACGAGGCGGTCCGGCTGGCCCGTGAACTGTCGCCCGACGTGGTCCTGCTCGACATCCGCATGCCCGGTACCGACGGGCTCACCGCCGCCGCGCGCCTGACCGCGCTGCCCGACGCTCCGCGGGTGGTCCTGCTGACCACCTTCGACCTGGACGAGTACGTGCACCGGGCGCTGCGCACCGGCGCCGTGGGGTTCCTGCTCAAGGACACCCCGCCGCGCGACCTCATCGGCGCCGTGCGCACGGTGCACGAGGGGAACGCCATGCTCGCGCCGAGCGTGACCAAGCGCATGCTCGAACGCTTCGCCGAACCCGGGTCCTCCGGAACCTCCACCGGACGGGCGGAGGCCGAGCGGCGGCTGTCGGTGCTCAGCGGGCGGGAGCGGGCGGTGCTGGTCGCCGTCGCCAAGGGCATGTCCAACGCCGAGGCCGGCCGTAGCCTGGGGATGCGGGAGGCGACGGTCAAGGCGCACGTCAGCCGTATCCTGGCCAAACTGGGGATGTCCAACCGGGTGCAGGCGGCCATCCTCGCCCACGACGCCGGGTGGGCGTGAGGTCCGCGTCGGGGTTGCGTGGGCATCCGCCCACCTCGGTTGCTGTTACCGCCAGGTAGCTCGGTACCCTGCAAGGCGATCCCACCCCCGGAACATCCACGTCGTGGCTGGTGACGCCAGCCGCAGGAGAAGAGGTGCCCCTATGTCGCGATCGGTTCTGGTCACCGGCGGCAACCGCGGAATCGGCCTGGCCATCGCCCGTGAGCTCGCCGCCGGAGGCGACGACGTCGCCGTGACCCACCGTTCCGGTGAGCCGCCGGAGGGCCTGCTCGGAGTGCGCTGCGACATCACCGACTCCGCCCAGGTGGACGCCGCGTTCAAGGAGGTCGAGGAGGCGCAGGGCCCCGTCGAGGTGCTCGTCGCCAACGCCGGGATCACCAAGGACCAGCTCCTCGCCCTCATGAGCGAGGACGACTTCTCCTCGGTCCTGGACACCAACCTCACCGGTGCGTTCCGCGTCGCCAAACGCGCCGTGCGCGGCATGATGCGCAAGCGCGGGGGCCGCATCATCCTCATCTCGTCCGTCGTGGGCCTGCTCGGCTCGGGCGGGCAGGCCAACTACGCGGCCTCCAAGGCCGGTCTGGTCGGCTTCGGCCGCTCCCTCGCCCGCGAGCTCGGCTCCCGCAACATCACGGTCAACGTCGTGGCCCCCGGTTTCATCGAGACCGACATGACCGCCCAGCTGGGCGAGGACCGCCAGGCCGAGATCAGGAAGAACATCCCGCTCGGGCGCATCGGCGCCACCGAGGACATCGCCAAGACGGTGGGCTTCCTCGCCGGGCCCGGGGCCGCCTACATCACCGGCGCCGTCATCCCCGTGGACGGCGGCATGGGCATGGGCCACTAGCCCGCGCCCACTCGGACCTTCGCCGCGGTCCGCCCGGCGCCCGAACCCCTCCATCCGTACAGCCACCGGACCACCCCGCCGGTCCAGACCAGAATCAGGACGGACAACCCGACCATGGGACTTCTCGAAGGTAAGCGCATCCTCGTCACCGGGGTGCTCACCGACTCCTCCATCGCCTTCCACGTGGCCCGCCTGGCCCAGGAGCAGGGCGCCACCGTCGTGCTCACCGGTTACGGCCGGATGAGCCTGGTGGAGCGCGTCGCCAAGCGGCTGCCCGAGACACCGCCGGTCCTGGAGCTCGACGTCACCGACGACGAGCAGCTCGGTACGCTGGCGACCCGCGTCGGCGAGCACGTCGACGGCATCGACGGCATCGTGCACTCCATCGGCTTCACCCCCCAGGACGCCCTGGGCGGCAACTTCCTCAACACGCAGTGGTCGGACGTGGCCACCGCCATGCACACCTCGACCTTCTCCCTGAAGTCGCTCACCACGGCGCTCATGCCGATGATGAAGAACGGCGGCTCGGTGGTGGCGCTGGACTTCGACAACAGCGTGTCCTACCCCATCTACGACTGGATGGGAGTGGCCAAGTCCGCGCTCACCTCCACCGCGCGCTACCTCGCCCGCTACGTCGGCGACCAGGACATCCGCGTCAACCTGGTCTCGGCGGGGCCGCTGAGCACCATGGCCGCGCGCAGCATCCCGGGCTTCTCCGACCTGGCCAAGCACTGGCCCGAGCGCGCCCCGCTGGGCTGGGACGTGACCGACCCGGAGCCCGCGGCCAAGGCCGTCGTGGCGCTGCTGTCGGACTGGTTCCCGGCGACCACCGGTGAGATCGTGCACGTGGACGGCGGCTTCCACTCCACGGGCGCCTGATCCGTCCGGTCGGGGGCACCCCGAGGCGTGTCCCCGACCGGAAAACGCGTTGACGCGCGTGTTCCCCGGCTGGTCTGATCACGTGACCACAGGACGAGGACAGTGGGGGAACTGTGGAGTTCACCGTCGAGGAGCCCGCCCGTGACGCCGACGAGGTGCGCCGTCGGCACGAGGCGAACCGGATCGCCTGGGACGAGGCGGCCCTGCACTACACGAGGGAGCTGGCCGCCGACATCGAGCGGCTGCGCGCGGGGGAGTCGTCGGTGCACCCGGTCGAGCGGCCGGCCCTGGGCGACCTGGCCCCCTGGTGCGAGCGGGCCGTCCACCTGCAGTGCGCGTCCGGGCAGGACACCCTGTCGCTGCTCCTGGAGGGCGCCCGCGAGGTCGTCGGGGTCGACATCTGCGCCCGGCACGTCGACAACGCCCGTGCCAAGGCGCGCGCCCTCGCCCTACCCGCCACCTTCCACCGCTGCGACCTGTTCGACACGCCGTCCGACCTGGACGGCACCGCCGACCTGGTCTACACCGGCCAGGGTGCGCTCTGCTGGATCCACGACATCCGCGCCTGGGCCGGGGTGGTCGCCCGCCTGCTGCGCCCCGGCGGTCGGGTGCTCGTCTTCGACACCCATCCGGCCACGTGGCTGTGGGACCCCGAGGCGACCACCCCCGTCTGGTCGGGCCTGGACTACTTCACGCACGCGGAGCGCAACACCGGCTGGACGGCCGAGTACATCGGCGACGTGGTCGAGGAGCCCTCGGTCAAGCACGAGCGGCTGTGGACGATCGCCGACGTCGTCCAGGCGCTCATCGACACGGGCCTGGTCCTCACCCGCCTGGAGGAGCGCCCGGACGAGTTCTGGAACGCCTTCCCGGGGCTCGACGACGAGGTGAAGCGCGCACTGCCGATGACGTTCCTGATCACCGCCGAACGCCGTTGACCCGGGCCCGGCGGACCGCGCCGCCGGGCCGTGTCCGGCACGCCGGACACCGCCTCCGCCCGCGCCGGTGTAACCTGCCGGACGCAGGCAGGGCGGTGAAGGGGCCGCCGGGAGGGGGACGCATGGATCTGCACCTGACGGACGCACGGGTCGTCATCACGGGGGCCAGCCGGGGGATCGGCCGGGCCATCGCCGACGTGTTCGCCGACGAGGGGGCCGACCTCGCGGTCTGCGCACGGGGCGCCGAGCCGCTGGAGGAGGCCGCCGAGGAGCTGCGCCTGACCGGCGCGACCGTGTTCGCCCGCTCCCTGGACGTGGCCGACGCGCCCGCGCTGGACTCCTTCATCGACGACGCCGCCGAGATCATGGGCGGGATCGACGTCCTGGTCTCCAACGTCTCCGCCGGCAGCAGCCGCACCTCCGACCAGTGGGAGCGCAACTTCGGCGCCGACGTCCTGCCGTTCGTGCGCATGGCCGAACGCGTCTACCCCTATCTGCGCGAGTCCGAGCGCGGCGGTTCGGTGGTGCTCATCTCCACGACCTCCGCCCTGCACACCACGCGTCCGGCCGGACCCGCCGCCTACGGCGCCCTCAAGGCCGCGCTCAACCACCACGCCGCCTCCCTCGCCCGGTCGTGGGCGCCCGAGGGCGTCCGCGTCAACACGGTCTCGCCCGGCCCGATCGAGTTCCCCGGCGGCGGCTGGGACCGGCGCCGCGAGAACGACCCCGAGTTCTACGCGACCGTCCGCGGCCGCATCCCCTACGGCCGGCTCGGCCGCCCCGAGGAGGTCGCCCGGGCCGCCGCCTTCCTGGCCAGTCCCGCCGCCAGCTTCGTCACCGGCAACAACCTCGTGGTGGACGGCGGATTCCTCGACCGGGTCTGACCGCCCTCACCCGCGCCGGGCGTCCTCGGGGACGGGAGCCCCGTGCGCCGCGGCCCGGTTCCGGAGCACCGCCGCCGCTCTCAGCACCAGAGTGATCCCGCCGAGCGCGCCCGCCGCCAGGGTCGCCAGCCCGACCTCGGGCAGCCACAGCAGGACCAAGCGCGTGCCGTACGCGGCGACCAGCCACACGGCCGCCGCGACGGCCGCCGCCCCGGCCCCGCCCCAGGCCAGGGCAGCGGTGACACCGCCCCGGCGCCGCCACACGGCCAGCGCGGCCAGCACCGCACCCACCGCCATGGCCAGCGCGAACGCCGTGGAACCCCACACCATCGCCCGGTCGGCCGCGCTCGGCCCGGGGTCCCGCGGCTGGTCGCCGCCCGCCACCAGGTGGGCCAGGCCGAAGGCCACCGCCTGGATCTGCCCGTCGCGCATCAGGTCGTAGGTGTTCTGGAGGACCACCACCGCCCGGCCGTGCTCGGGCAGGACCACCACCATCGCCGCGTGTCCCGGGGTCGCGCCGCCGTGGAAGACGATCGGCTCGTCCGGATCCGACAGCCGGGTGTCGCGCCACCCCAGCCCGTACTCCTGCCGCGAACCGGGCACGGGCACGACCCCCGTGTGCGCCTCCGCCAGCGTCTGCGCGTCGAGCACCGCGGGGTCGTCCGCGAGCTGCGCCCGGGCGAACGCCGCCAGCGCGCCCAGGTCCCCGCCCAGGTATCCGTAGGCCACCCCGGCGTCGTCCACGCCGTCCGCGTCGGCCAGCGGCACCCCCCACGGTGAGCGGTACCCCGGGGCCAGCCCCGCCACCGCGGCCTCCTCGGCACTGGTGAACGCGCCGTCCATCCCGGCCGGGTCCAGCACGGCCTCGCGCAGGTAGGCGCCGAAGTCCCGGCCGGTCACGCGTTCGATGACCGCGCCCAGGACCAGGTAGTTGGCGCTGCTGTACTCGTGCGTGCCGGGGTCGCCCACCTCGGAGGCCGCGATCCGCTCCACGCGCGGTCCGAACGCCGCCGACTCCGCGCCGTACACGTCGGCGGTCTCGACCGTGGCCGCCTCGGTGATCCCCGAGCTGTGCGTCATCAGGTCGCGCACGGTCGGGTCGGCGCCGAAGCCGGTGAACTCGGGCAGGTACTCCGTCACTGGCGCGTCCAGGTCGAGACGTCCCTCCTCGGCGAGGACCAGCGCGGCCGTCGCGGTCACCGGTTTGGCCACCGACCCCCACAGGAACGGGGTCCGCTCGGTGACGGGTGCGCCGTTCCCGTCCACCCCGAAGGCGCCCCGCTCCTCGACCCCCTCGGGCCCCACCACCGCGTAGGCGAGACCGGGGGTCCCGGTGGCCGCCATGCGGGCGCGGACGTAGGAGGCCGTGTCCTGCGTCGCGGCGGACACCGGAGGCGGGGCGGGTGACATCAGGGCCAGGGCGAGGGACACGGCTGCGGCACGTCGGTACACGGGGTCTCCTTCGGATAACCATACGGGCATACGATTATTACCATACGCTGATACGGTTATGTCGTGCCAAGAACAGCGGACCACGCCCTCAGGCGTGCACAGATCACCCGGGCCGTGCGCGAGATGATCGCCGAGACCGGCCTGGACACCGTCACCGTGTCCCGCACGGCCGCGCGCGCGGGGATGTCGGTCGGGCTCGTGCAGCACTACTTCCGCACCAAGGACGACATGCTGCTGCACGCGTTCCAGGAGGTCAGCACGGAGGTCGCCGACCGGGTCGCCGCGATCGTCCGCGCCGCGCCCGCCCATCGGCGCACCATCGCCGACGTCCTGCTGGACGCCCTCTCCGAGCACCTGCCGATCGACGAACCCCGCCGCGCCGAGTTCCGGGTCGTGCGCGCCTTCGCGGGGCGCGCCCTGGACAGCCCCGCGCTGGCCGAGGTGGACGCGCGCACCGCCGAGGCCACGCACGCGGAGATCACCCGGGCGGTGCGCAACGGCACCGAGTGCGGGGAGGTCGAACCGGACGCGGACGCCGTCACCGCCGCCACGCGCATCGTCTCGGTGGCCGAGGGCCTGGCCACCCGCGTGTACCGGGACGGAGCGGGCGCCGCCGACCACGTCCGCACGGCCCTGCGCGCGGAGCTCGCCACCGTGTTCACCGGACACTGCCGCCAGTACGACAGGTGAGCACCGGCCCGGTTCCTCGCCCGAGCCGCCCCAGGACAGGGGGCCGACACCCCGGTCCTCTCCCGGTAGGGGAGCCGGCCCTTCCCGTCAGGCCTCCCGCAGCACCCGCACCAGCCGCGTCGTCCGTTCCGCGCCCGCGTTCTCCCGCACCCCCGACTCCAGGCCGCCGCCCGTGGCGTCCACCAGCGACACGTGCCGCACGGCCCGGGTCAGCGCCGTGTACACCTGCGGGCGCGACACCGGCACCTTTGGCGGGAACACCGCCACCACGGCGGGCCACCGGCTCCCGTGCGCCGCGGCCACCGTCACCGCCCATCCCGGCCGCAGCGCCGCCGGGTCGGCCACCGACACCCGGCGGCCGTCGGCCAGCTCGACCACCGCCGCCTCACCCACCTCGCGCAGGTAGCCCGTGTCACCCGGCCCGTACCCGGGGCCCCCGGCCACCAGCAGTACCCGGTCGCCCGCGTCGAACCCCCCGTGCGTCCCCGGACCCGGGTTCAGCCGTTCCTTGCACGCGGCGTTGAGCGCGCCCGCACCCGCCGGCCCGTCCTCGCGCGCCGCCACCACCTGCACGTCCTCCGGGGCGATGCCGAGCGCGCGCGGGATCGAGTCGGTGAGCAGCTGCACCACCCGGTGCGCGGCCTCCTCCGCGGACGCGGCCGGTACCCGGACCACCTCGCGCTCCGGCGCCGCCACCTCGGGCACCCCTCCGTCGGCCACCGCCTGGCCCAGCTCGGCGATCGGACCGGGCTCGCCCGGATCGGCCACCTCGGCCACGTGCGCGGTCCGGGAGGCGGCCACGTCCACCACCACCCGGCCCGGGGTCGCGGACGGCGCCTGGCCCGGGTCGGCGGCCAGGACCAGGTGGGCGCCGTCGGCGCAGGACGAGGCCAGCTCGGCCGCCCGGGCCACCCCCACCGACATCGCCTCGCACAGCACCACCAACCCGGCCTCCAGCGGTGCGCCCGCCAGCAGCTCGGGCAGGGACACCGCGCGCGGTCCGGGTTCGTCCCCGTGCCAGCACCGCGCCAGCTCCGCGTTGACCGCGGCCGCGGCCTGCGCGGTCGGCACGGCCACCGCGATCCCCACCTGGCTGTCCGTCGCGACCGCGTGCAGGCAGATCAGGGCGCGGGCCAGTTCGGCCGCGTCGCCCGGGCCGTGCCGCAGCACCGTGACCGGGCGCAGCGCCACCGTGACCAGTGCCTCGCGGGTGCGGTCGGACAGTGCGAACTCGTGCCGCTCGGCCGCCGCGGCCACGGTCTCGGCGGCGGTCAGCGCGTCCATGATCGGGTCGTTGCCGCTGATCAGCCGTGCCAGCTGCGCACCGAGCCGCTGTTCGGCGTGGCCGACGTCGGGCAGGGCGTGGAAGCGCTCGGCGTCCGGAAGGTCCGGGACCCCGCCCTCGGCGAAGTCGAAGTCGTCATCGGTGTCGTCGGTGCTCTCGAACACCACCGAGACGCCGTCCGCCACGGCCGCCTCCAGGGCCGCCGCGGGGTCGGCCACCCCCATCCCGCCGACGGCGTTCGCCAGCCTGCGCTCCTCGACCGCCGTGTGACCGCGCCGTGCCGCCTGCCGCAACACGTGCTCCGTCAACGCGCTCAGCCGTCGGGGGTCGTCCGGCCGGGCACCGTCGCCCAGGTGCCGCCGCGCGCAGAAGTCGGCCTGCTCGACGCTCACCCCGGGCAGCCGCAGCAGCAGCCACGGGTTGGCCTCCAACTCGGCGGCGGCTCCCTGACCCAGCCTCGCGGCCAGACGCGGCGCCAGGGCGCTCGGCGCCCCCATCCGGTCGAGGACGGCACTGACCTGTTCCACAGCCTCGGACACCTCGGATGGTTCCCCTCGTCACGCTCTCCACAGACCATGGGAGCCTACCGAGAAGTGGCGACCGTCCGCTCCGGGACCGACGCGGTCGGTACGTCAGCGCTCGTGCCCGGCGGTGGCGTCGTCCAACGCGTCCCGGATCTCCGGCGGCAGTTCCACACCCTCCACCCGCAGGACCCCCTCCAACTGGGGGAGCGTGCGCGGACCGACCACCGCCGACGCCACCCCCGCCTGGTCGCGGGCCCAGCTCAGCGCGACCGCCAGCGGCGGTACGCCCAGCCCCTCGGCCGCCGTGCACACCGACTCGACCACGCGCCGGCTGTGCCCGTCCAGGTAGGGCTCGACGTAGGGGGCCATGTGCGGGAAAGACGCCCGCGAGTCCGGCGGCACCCCGTTGCGGTACTTGGCGCTGAGCACCCCCCGGCCCAGCGGCGACCACGCGATCAGGTGGGCGCCCGCGGCCTCCGCCGCCGGGCGCAGCGCCCGGTCCGCACTCCGGTTGAGCAGCGAGTACTCCGATCCCGCGCTCACCAGCCACACCCGGCCGGGCTGGGCCCGCTGCCAGGTGGCCAGGGTGGCGAACTGCCAGGCCTCCAGGTCACCCGTGCCCACGTACCGGGCCTTGCCCGCCGCGACCGCGGTCTCCATCGCCGCCAGCGACTCCTCGGGCGGCGTGGCCGGGTCGAACACGTGCAGCTGCCACAGGTCGACGTAGTCGGTCTGGAGTCGTCGCAGCGACGCGTCCAGGGAGGCGAGCAGGTGCCGACGCGAGGCGTCCACCCGGCGGTACCCCTCCGGAGTGTGCCCCGTCTTGGTGGCCACCACCACGTCCTCACGGCGCACCGCGGCGCTCAGCAGCCGCCCCAGGATGCGTTCGCTCTGCCCGCCCGTGTAGATGTCAGCGGTGTCCACGAGCGTGCCGCCCGCGTCGACGAACGCGGTGAGCTGCTGTCCGGCCTCCTCCTCGGAGGTGTCCTTGCCCCAGGTCATCGTGCCCAGGGCGGTGCGTGACACCCACAGGCCTGATCGGCCTACCTGTCGCTGTTCCATGCGGCGGAGAGTACCGTGTCCTCCCGGACGGGGGCCGAGGTGTTCACCGGCCGGGAGCCCCGCCGTGGCTAAGGTGGGGGGCATGGCGACACCCGAAGCAGACCAGGACGCCCGTCCCCCCGTACCCGAGGCGGTCACCCTCCTCCTCGTCCGCCACGGCATGACCGACGCCACCGGCCCCCGCCTGGCGGGCCGCGCCGAGGGGGTGCACCTCAACGGGACCGGCCGCGCGCAGGCCACCCGCCTGGCCCACCGGCTCACGGAGTTGCGGCCCGCCGCGCTGGTGTCCAGCCCTCTCGAACGCTGCCGTGAGACGGCCGAGGCCGTCGGCGAGCACCTGGGTATCGCGGTCACGCCGGACGAGCGCCTCATCGAGTGCGACTACGGAGCCTGGACCGGCCGGGGGCTGGAGGAACTCGGTCACGAACCGCTGTGGCGGGTCGTCCAGGACCACCCCAGTGCGGCGCGGTTCCCCGGCGGTGAGGCGCTCGCGGCGGCCTCCGCGCGCGCCGTCGAGGCGGTCCGGGACTGGAACACGCGCCTGCTCCAGGCCCCGGCCGACCCCGGAACCGGCCCGACGCCGCCCGTGTACGTCGTGTGCAGCCACGGTGACATCATCAAGGCGATCGTCGCCGACGCCCTCGGCCTGCACCTGGACCTCTTCCAGCGCCTGCGCGTCGACCCCTGTTCGGTCACCTCGATCACCTACACCCGCACGCGCCCCTTCCTCAACACGCTCAACGACACCGGGGAGGGACTGGCGGGCAGCCTGCCGACCCGGGCCGAGTCGCGGGGCGACGCGGCCGTCGGCGGCGGTGCCGGGGGTCGGACGGAGGAGGGCGGCACCCCCTGAGCGGCGGGCTCGGGAGTGGCGCGCCTCAGGCCGCCACGACCGTGTTCTGGCCCACGACGATCTCCCACCCCTGGGCCCCGCGGGCGAAGACGTACACCGCGCTGGCGTGCGGTGCGTCGGTCGGCGTGCCGTCGGCGTCGACGGGGGACTGGGCGACGTGCACGGCGACCACGTCCGGGCGGACCTCCAGGACGTCGACGACCCGGTAACGGGCGTAGGCGTCGGCCAGTTGCGCCATGACCTCCTCGCCCAACGCGACGACGGCCGCGCGGCCGCGCATCCGCTTTCCGGCCACGTTGGTCCACAGCGAGTCGGCGGCGAAGTGCCCGCCGAGGGCGACCGGGTCGTGGGCGTTGAAGGCGTCCTCGAAGCTCTGGACGAGGGCGTGGAACTCGGAGTGGCGCGTGCTGGCCATGGTGACTCCCGTGGGTCGTGAACCGTGTGGAGCCGGTGCGCTCCGGCAGCAAGGCAACAACATCAAGTCCACTTGAGGTCAACAACCGGGGACGGTTGAGCGCCGTGCGGCCCGCATCCCTTAGGGTTCATGGCATGCCCGTCTTTCAGTTCAATCCGCCGGAGCGGTTCATCGCCGGAACCGTGGGCCAGCCGGGAGACCGCACCTTCTTCCTCCAGGCCGTGGGAGAGGGGCGCATCACCAGCGTCGTTCTGGAGAAGGCGCAGGTCGAGGCGTTGGCGACCCGTATCGAGGAACTACTGGAAGAGGTGCACCGCCGCTTCGGGACGCCGCCGGGCGACGACACCCCTCCGGAGGACGACGGTCCCCTCCAGCAGCCCATCGAGCAGGACTTCCGCGTGGGCACCCTCGCCCTGGCCTGGGACGCCGAGGCTGCCCGCGTCATCGTGGAGGCCCAGGAGGTCGACGAGTCCGCGGGTGAGGAGGTGGTCGAGGACGACGACGAGGAACTGGAGGTCTTCGCGGAGGAGGCTCCCGCGCACCGCGACGTCCTGCGCGTCTACCTGACGCCCGGTGAGGCCCGCGCGTTCGCCGGACGCGCCATGAAGGTCGTGGCCGCCGGACGCCCCGACTGCCCGTTGTGCGGCCGCCCGCTGGACCCCGGCGGCCACATCTGCGTCCGCCAGAACGGGTACCGGCCGGACCGCCTCGTGTGACGCCGGTACCGATGGCCACCGGACACCGGCTTCCCGGCGCGATTCCCTGGTGGGGGAGCGCATGAACGAGACCACCGACGCCTTCGACGGCCTCGACGCCGCGTCGGGCCTGGACCTGCTCCGGTCCGGGGAGATCACCGTCGAGGGGCGACTGACCTCGGCCTCCAACGCCACCCTGTACTGCACCGTCTCCGACGGCACCCGGTCGGCCGCCTGCGTGTACAAGCCCGTGGCGGGGGAACGGCCCCTGTGGGACTTCCCCGACGGCACCCTGGCGGGGCGCGAGGTGTCGGCCTTCGCCGTCTCCGAGGCGCTCGGCTGGGCGGTCGTGCCGCCCACCGTCCACCGGGACGGGCCGTTCGGGGAGGGCATGGTCCAGCTGTGGGTGCACGGTGACACGACCGTGGACCTGGTCGCGCTGTCCCGCGAGACCGACAACACCGACCTGCGGAACATGGCGGTCTTCGACGCGGTCATCAACAACTCCGACCGCAAGATCGGCCACCTGCTGCCCACCCCCGGCGGCCACCTGTACGGATGCGACCACGGCGTCTCCTTCGCCGAGGACTACAAGCTGCGCACGGTGCTGTGGCAGTGGCGGGGCCAGCCGCTCACCGACGGCGCCCTCGCCGCCCTGGAGGCGGTCCGCGACCAGCTCAAGGACCCCGCGAGCGCGCTGTCCGACGTGTTGGGCGGCCACCTGACCGCACCCGAGGTGTACGCGGTGCGCAGCCGGGTCGAACTGCTCGTCCAGCACCGGATCCACCCCTACCCGGCGCCCGACTGGCCGTCGGTGCCCTGGCCCCCGGTCTGACGGCCTGGTCCCGGGAATCCGCTCCCGTCCGGGTGCGCCCCGGCCCTCGTCCCGTCCGGTGTGAAGCGTGTCCCCTACCGGGGGGTAGGAATGGCGCCGCGCATACCCCAGGCGGCACAATGGGCCCCGTGAGCAACGAAAACGAGTGGAACTACCTCTTCGACATGGACGGCGTGCTCGTCCGTGAGCAGCACCTCGTCCCCGGCGCGGACGCGTTGATCGCCGAGCTGCGGGAGAACGGGATCCCGTTCATGGTGCTGACCAACAACTCCATCTTCACCCCCCGCGACCTGCGTGCTCGTTTGCTCAACACCGGGTTGGACATTCCGGAGGAGTCCATCTGGACCTCGGCCCTGGCCACGGCCCAGTTCCTCCAGACCCAGCGGCCCAACGGGTCCGCGTACGTCGTCGGCGAGTCCGGGCTGACCACGGCGCTGCACAACGCCGGGTACGTGATGACCGAGACCGACCCCGACTACGTCGTGCTCGGCGAGACCCGCACCTACAGCTTCGAGGCGATAACCCGCGCCATCCGCCTGGTGCGCGCCGGTGCGCGGTTCATCGCCACCAACCCGGACGAGACCGGTCCCAGCTCCGAGGGTCCGCTGCCCGCCACGGGCGCGGTCGCGGCGCTGATCGAGAAGGCCACCGGCCGCCGCCCCTACTTCGTGGGCAAGCCCAACCCGCTGATGATGCGCTCGGCGCTGCGCCGGATCGGCGCGCACTCGGAGAACACGGTGATGGTCGGCGACCGCATGGACACCGACGTCCTCAGCGGACTGGAGGCGGGACTCCAGACCGTCCTGGTGCTGTCGGGGATCTCCGGCCGCGACACCGCCGACCAGTTCCCCTACCGGCCGACGCGCGTCATGGAGTCGGTGAAGGAGCTCGTGGGCAACACCCGGGACCCGTTCGGCGACAGGGACTGAGCCCCGGCCCGGAACCGGGCTCCCGGGCCGGGTGGCAGCGGACGCGCGAAGGGGCGGTGGAACCTCCACCGCCCCTTCGCGCGTCCGCTGTCGCGGGTCACCGCTGCTTGGCGAGCTCCTCGACCTTGGCCGCCTCCTCGCGGCGGCGCGCGCGAAGCAGTTCGAGGCGCTCGGCCAGGACCTCTTCCAGGTCCTCCATGCTCCGGCGCTCCAGCAGCATGTCCCAGTGGGTGCGCACCGGCTTGGCGTTCTTGGGCTCCTCGCCGGAACCGTCGCGCCGCAGGGCGCGGTCACCGCAGAAGCGGCACTCCCATTCGGCGGGGATCTCGGCCTCCGTCGCGAAGGTGACCGAGAAGCGGTGGCCCCGGGTGCAGTCGTAGGTGACCTCCTGCCGGGGAGCCAGGTCGGTGTTGCGGTCGTTCTCGTAGCTCGTCGCCCCGAGCCGGGTGCCGCGAAGTGCTCGCTCGGCCATCGTGTGGGTGCCTCCAGGCGCTCGTGCGGTCTCGCGGGGTGTAACGCGTCGGTCCCCGTCAAGATTCCCCACTGACCTGAGGTCGAACCACCTCGGATGGTCCCGCGCCGCGCCCACGCCGCCGAAGACGGCTCCGCGGGGGGCGTGCGGGGTGTCCCACGCGTGTGGGACACCCACGTGTACGGGGGCTACTCGGTGTCCTCGGCGCGTCCGCTCCCCACGGCGCGGCCGAGGATGTTGAAGACGGCGTTGAGTACGAGCGCGGCGATGGCGGCGGCCACGATCCCCGAGTGCAGGATCGTCCCGGCCCAGTCGGGGAAGCCGTCGTAGAAGGCGGGCGCGGCGATCGGGATGATGCCGAAGGCCATCGCCACGGCCACGATGACGAGATTGAGGTTGCCCTCGTACTCGACCTTGGCCAGGGTGCGCACCCCCGCCGCCGCCACCGATCCGAACAGCACCAACCCGGCGCCGCCCAGCACGGGGGAGGGGATCATCGCGACCACGCGGCCGAGGACGGGGAAGAGCCCCAGGGTGATGAGGATGAGGCCGCCGACCGCGACGACGTAGCGGCTGCGAACCCGGGTCAGCGCGATCAGGCCGACGTTCTGGCTGAACGTGCTCCCGGGGAAGGAGTTGAGCAGCGGGCCGATGACCGATGCCAGGGCGTCGACGCGCAGTCCGTCGGCGAGGCGCCGCCCGTCCATGCGCGCCCCGACGATCTCGCCGACGGCGAGGATGTCGGCGATCCCCTCGGTGAGGATGACGAGCATGACCACGCACATGGTGAGGATCGCCGCCACCTGGAACTCCGGGACGCCGAAGTAGAACGGCTGCCCCAGGGAGAAGAACGCGCCCTCACCGGCCGAGGAGACGTCCACCCGGCCGAACGCGGCGGCGATCCCCGTGCCCAGGACCAGGCCGCCCAGGACCGCCATCCGGTTCCACACACCGGGCAGCATCCACGACAGCAGCAGCACGATCACCAGGGTGGTGCCCGCCAGCGCCAGGCCGCCGGTCGTGGGGACGCCGGTCTCGCTGTTTTCCGTGATCCACCCGATCGCCACCGGCAGGAGCGACACACCGATGATCGTGATCACCGACCCCGTGACCACGGGCGGGAAGAAGCGGATCAGCCCGGCCAGGAACGGGACGACCGCGAGGCCGAACACGCCCGCGGCGAGCGAGGCGCCGAACACCGTGGGCAGGCCGCTGTCCTGGCCGATGGCGACCATGGTGCCGACGGGGACGAACGAGGTGCCGATGACGACCGGCAGACGGGCGCCGAACCGCCACACACCGATCGTCTGCACCAGGGTGGCCAGGCCGCTGACCAGCAGCGCGGCGCTGATGAGGATGCCCATCCCCACCGCGTCGAGCCCCACGGCGCCGCCGATGATGATGGGCGGGGTGATCACCCCCGCGTACATGGCGAGGATGTGCTGGAGGCCGTAGGTGACCATCAGTCGTACCGGGGGCCGCTCGTCCTCCGGGTTGACGTTCGCGACCGGGGCCGCCGGTTCGGGTGTCTCGTCCGGGCCGTTCGGGGGAGTGCGCATGCGCGGTACCGCTCTCGTGGACGTCGGGGGGTGGTGGGCGTGGTCCGGGCCGCGTGGGCGCGGTCGTTCGGTCGGGTCGAAGGCAACTACGCGCGTGTTGCGGGCGGGAGCCGCCGGCGTTTCGGCCAGATCAATCCGTCGGATGTATACGTTCAGGCATACAGAGCCCCCCGTCGCCCGTCCACCCCGTGAACGGACGTACTTCCTGTTCGTCACTGATGGTGGAGGGTTGGTTGCGCGTGGTGGGGCGGTGGTGGCCGGGGTTTCCTCGCTCGTGTGCGGAGGAATGAACGTACTGATTTCCGACATAAAGGACATAATTCTCAGAGGTTGACTCCGCGTTCCTCATGGGGGAGGTTCCATGGCCCCGACCCGTCTGCTCGCCGCCGTGGCCCTCGCCGTCCTGACCGGTTGCGGTCCCTTCCACCCGCGGGACGCCGACCCGGGTACGGGAGCCGCCGACCGCGAGGACGCCGCGCCGTCCGCGGACGCCTCCGACCCCGTCCCGCGACGGGATCCGCGACGCGAGCCCGCCGCAGAACCCGGCCCGCCCCCGGCCCCGGCGGGCGAGGGGGGCCAACCGCGGGCGACCGCGCCGCCCTCCGGCCGGGACGGGCCGACCGGCACGGAGGATCCGTACTCCTCCGCCGTCCGTGAGTACGTGGCCGCGCTGGCCGCCTCCTCCGATCCCGACAGGATGCGCGAGGGTCTGGCGGAGGCCGCCGAGGACTCCCCGGCCCGCACCTACCTCCTGCACCACGCGACCGTCGCCAGCGCCTGGGCCGACGGCGGCAACCCCCGGGCCGACGCGGAGGTCGACCGCACCGGCACCGGTTACCGGCTCTGCCGTGACGCCGCCGAGGAGGGGTACTGGGGCAGGGACCGGGACGCCGACCGGCACTGCGTGGAACTGACCGACTTCGCCTACGACGACGGGCGCGTCGCCCGGTTCCGCGTCGACGGTGACGACCCCTCGGCCGCCCTGGTCGAGGGAGGCGGCGCCCGCGTCGGCGCCGGCGGGGTCGAGGCCACCGTCGTGACCGCCTATCGGCCGGTCAACCGGTCGGTCCTGGTCGTCACGCTGGACATCAGCACCGACGACAGCGCCGACCTCGGCCTGCCGAGCGCCAAGTACCGGACGCTCGACGGTGAGCTGCGGAGTGCGGAGCTGACCACCGGCCGGTACGAACTCGACGCGGGGGCGTCGACCAGTGCCGCCCTGTACTTCCCCGACGCCCACCCCGGCGGCAGCGTGGTCGTCACCGGATGCCTGGAGGAGTGCTCCGCCCTCATCAAGCTCGCCCTCCCCGTCTCCTGACCTGCGGAACGGTCGGGAACCGGTCGGCGCCACCGTCAACCCTAAGAGTTCCTTATGGGACGCCTAAGGTCCCATGAAGTCCGATGTGTCGGGCTTTCTCCCTGCTTTACCTTCGTCATCACCGGTCACGTTCGTGACCGTTTTTTACGGGACCGGGGGCCGTGTGTCCCCGTGTCCGACCAGAACCGACGGAGGTGGCGGAGGTGACTCTCATGCAGGGAGCCGTGGCGGCGCGGGTGAACGCGGACACCCGCCCCGGAGGGGAGGAGGGTGCGCCGGAGCTGCCCGTGGATGTGCGTAGGCGGGTGTCCGCCCTGGCCCGCACACCACGCCTCC